>CBFGOB010000178.1:0-5844 GCA_965650215.1 uncultured bacterium
CTCAGGAAAGATTGTCTGTCCCTTCAGGAAAGATTGTCTGTCCCTTTATCCCGTTGTCCCTTTATCCCGGTCTGTCCATTTATCCCGAAAGCCTGGCATCCCGAGCGGAGTGGCATCAAAGGGCGCGATCTGGGTCTGCTCTCGTGCCATGCCGAGCGACGCTTCGAGCGCCGGGCATGGCAATTGGGACGGGCACAGCCTGGCTTCGGCGCTCGGATGAGCGTTGACGCCTCGTGGATTTCCGGCCAGTCTTGGCCTCCGTCCATCCATTCCAATCCGCGCCCATCGCCCCCATGAAAGTCTTCCGTTGTGTTCTCATCGCCACCCTTTCCGCCATGCTGACCGGCCTTGCCGGTGCCCAGAATGCCAAGCTCAACATCGCCACCGTCGACATGCAGGAGCTGTTCAAACAGTACCACCGCACCGCGGAGGCCCAGAAGCAGATCAACATCGACCGCGCCCGCATCCAGAAGGACAACAACGAGCGCCTGGCCCGCATCCGCGAGCTGGAGGAGAGCCTTGAAACCCTGCGCAAGCAGCTTGAGGACACCACGGTGGCCGACTCGAAGAAGCAGGAGCTTTACAAGGAGCGCCAGATGAAGCTTCAGGAAGGCGTGGCCCTCGACCGTGAGCGCCGCGAGTTCCTGCAACTGCGCAACCAGGCGCTCAACGAAAAGCTGGTACAACGCATGAAGGGCATCCTCGAGGAGATCCGCAAGCTGGTCGAGGAGCAGGCGAAGGTGGGTGATTACGATTACGTGTTCGACAAGTCCGGCCTCAGCACCTCGCAGGTGCCGTTCCTCCTTTACACCAAGGACGCCACGGACATCACCGCAGAGCTGCTCAAGACGCTCAACAAGGACGCGCCGAAGGAAAGCGCCAAGGACAAGGAAGGCGAGTGATCCCCCCTTTTTCCCTTTCTGCGCGTGGCCATTGCCCTAACGCTTTCGGAACTTGCCCGCTGGGTCGGTGGTGACATCGTTCGCGGTGACCCGTCCGTGTCCCTGAGCGGCATGGCGGCCCTCGATCAGGCCGCACCGGGGGATGTGAGCTTTTTGGGCAACGAAAAGTACCACGGCCAGTTTCTTGAAACCCGGGCGTCGGCCGTGATCGTCGCCCGCGGAATCAGCGATGGCCCCGAGAGCACGGCTCTGGTGGCCGTTGACAATCCGACCTTGGCCTTCTCGATTGTGGTCCGGCATTTTGCCGAAACCGCCCGGCATTTCGCGCCGGGGGTGCACCCCATGGCCTCGGTGGATGCTTCGGCGCTGTTGGATCCCGCCACGGTGATGGTGCATGCCGGGGCGGTGGTGATGGCGGGGGCGCGTGTGGGCGCCGGATCCGAGATTGGCCCGAATGTGGTGATCGGCTCCGGTGCCGTGGTCGGCAAGGATTGCGTCATCATGGCCAATGCGACAGTCCGCGAGCGCTGCACCCTGGGGGACCGGGTGATTTTGCAGCCGGGAGCGGTGATTGGATCCGACGGCTACGGCTACGAGTTTTCCAATGGCCGCCATGTCAAAATCGATCAGGTCGGGATTGTGGAAATCCACGATGACGTCGAGGTCGGCAGCAACACCGCCATCGACCGCGCGCGTTTCGGCAAGACGGTGATCGGCGAGGGCACCAAAATCGACAACCTGGTGCAGATCGGTCACAATTGCGTGATCGGCAAGCATTGCCTGATCGTCTCCCAGGTTGGCATTTCCGGCAGCACCCGGATCGGCGACTACGTGACGATCGCTGGCCAGGTTGGCATCGCCGGTCACTTGCAGATCGGCGACAAGGCGACGATCACCGGCCGCTCGGGGGTCACCACCAACCTGCCCGGCAACGAAGTGTATTCCGGCCGCCCTGCCCTGCCCTTCAAGGAGGACATGAAGTTGCGGGCGATGGTCCGCCGTCTGCCCAAGCTCCTTGAACGCGTCAAGGCGCTCGAGGATGCGGCGGAATGACCCTGCGCTCCGCGGCGCCCACGCTGGACGTCAGGGGGATCCGCGCGGCGCGGCTTCGGCACGCGGCAGCCGGCCGACCCAGGTTTTGTAGGCGGCGTATTTCCAGACGAGCCCTTTGATTTGCGGCGGGTTGCCGGGGTCGCGAAGCAGCACCAGGCGGTCGGCCGGCGTGAACTTGTCGACCCATGGCTGATAGAGGTGGTCGGCCTTGCTCTGATAGAACTGGATCTGCCGCAGGATGCGCAGGTCCTCCGGTGGCATCAAGGCCGCCTCGTAGCCGAGGATGTAGCGCCAGGGGCCATGGGGGTTCTGGTAAAAGGTCAGGTAGAACACCAGCATGTCGTCCGCATAAAGAATGCCGCCGGGGTCCGGCAGGCAGCCCTCATGCGCAGGATCCTCGAGGTTGAGCGGATCGGTGTATTCGTTGTTCGACCAACGGCTGTCGGCATCGGCCGACCAGCTGAGGTAGATGCCGGATGCGAGCAAGCCGCCGAGAAAGATCCGGCGGAAGGGTCTGCTTTCACCCAGTGCTTTCAAATCGGGTGCCAAGGTCCAGGCGACCCAGGTGAGAAACGCCACGCTGCCCCAGTCGACCCAGAAGCGGCCGTTGCTGAAGCCGAGGATCCAGCCGACGATCATCAGCCAGAAGGCCGGATTGCGGCCGTGGCTTTTCCACAGGTCATCACCATGCTGGTGCTTCCAGACCAGCAGCGGGAGCACGAGGATCGGTGCCATGACCTGCAGGGAGGGCTGGAATTCGGGCACCAGCAGACGGGTCACCGGGCTTGAATGCATGACCGCCTTGGCCTGGATCAGGTGATCGATCAGGAATCCCAGCGGCCGGCCGGTGAGGCAGGCACCCAGCATGCTGCCACCCAGCCAGGAGGCGGCGTTCAGGCCGGCCTCGCGGAAGCGTCCGCAGCACAACAAGCCCAGAGGCATGAGCGCGAAGAGGTACCAACTCCCATGGATCCAGGTGGCGAGGGCGAAGAGTGCCACCGTGACCGCCACCCGTGTGCCTTCCTTGTTGCGCGGCTCGCGCCAGAGGTGGAGCAGGATGAGGAAAATGGCCGCCGCGAGGATGTAGGGCCGGCCCTGCATCCATCGCGGGCAGGGGGTCAGCAGGGCGGCCGCCAGCATGGCGACCATCCACGCATCGGGTTCGCGCCGATAGATCCAGAGGCCCGTCAGCACGAAGGCCAGGAACAGCCCGATGGCGCTGAACTTCAGCAGCCCGTCCTGATCGAGGCCCAGACGGTGGACGCCACCGAGAATCACGTGCCACCCCTGGTTGTGGTCGAAGCCGGTGAAGGGCTTGTCGAGGACCACGATGTCCGACCAGTCGCGGCCGCTGATGACTTTGGCCACGTGGCGGCGGGCGTCGTCCTGGGCCGCGAAGTCGTAGAGGTGGATGCGGAAGGGGATGACCACCAGCACGACCAGCGCCAGCAGGCACAGCAGCGCGCCCGAGCGCTGGCGCAGGTAGCCGGCCAGGCGCTCCAGCAGCATGGGGTTCGGCCCGGCACCGGCCGGCGGCACTGCCATGTCGGCGTCCTGTTCCTTGCTCATCATGCGTGCGGGTAAAGGCCGGGGATCTTGAGACGTGGGCAGGACATGGGTCAAGTTGGAAGGCGGTTTCAGCGGGCGGCCCGGGCCACCGCGATCACGCTCTGGCCGATCGGCGGCCGGCAGATCCTCGATTCAAGCCAATGCATGTGGGGGAAGATCCGCCGGTCGAACAGGCGGACCTGATCGATGTCGAAGCTCATGCTGCCCAGCAAGCGGAAACGCAGCGCCCATGCGAAGTAGCCGACGAAGTTGAAGTACGAGATGTGCCGTATTTCAAAGCCGGAAGCTTCGAGTTTCTTCCGGAGCCCGCTGCGCGAGTAGCGCCGGAAGTGGCCGAAATGGGCGTCGAGCCTCGAGTAGATTTCCTGGCGGGCCGGCACCAGCAGGCAAAGGGCGCCGCCGCTTGCCGCGAGGATTTCCCTCAGGCGGCCGAGCTCGTCCTCGTCATCCTCGATGTGCTCGAGCACGTTGACCATGACCGCGCTGTCAAACGGTTCTCCCGGTTCGAGATCGGCGGTGGTGCCGCCTAACAACCGCACGTGGGGCAGCCGTTCGCGGAATTGCGCATGGAAGCGGGGGTCCGGTTCCAGCCCCGTCAGGCGATCGACTTCCGCCAGGGCCAGGATTTCCTCGCTGGTCTGGCCGATGCCGGCCCCCACCTCGAGGATGTGCCCCCGCAGGAATGGGGCGAATTCGGTCACGATGGCGCGGCGGTAGTTCCTGGCTTCCGCCAGGGCCGCGAACTCGAAGTCCCCGGAGCTTGAGGTTGCGTTGGGCGGCTTCATCGCGGTTGCCGGCGGCGCAACAGGTTGTATTTCAGGATGCACCAGATCGCCCGGACCCCGTCTTTCCAACCGATCTTTTTGCCTTCCTCGTAAGTACGGCCGTAGTAGGAGATGGAAACCTCGTAGAGCGGCACGCGCAGCCGGGCGACCTTGGCGGTGATCTCGGGCTCGAAGCCGAAGCGGTCTTCCTCGACGGTGATCTTCCGGAGGATCTCCCGGCGGAAGACCTTGTAGCAGGTTTCCATGTCGGTGAGGTTCAGGTTCGTCAGCATGTTGGACAGATGCGTCAGGAACTGGTTGCCGATGAAATGCCAGTAGTAGAGGACGCGGTGCATGCCGGAACCGAGGAAGCGCGAGCCGAAGACGACGTCGGCGCGGCCGCTCAGGATCGGGTTGAGCAGCTTCGGGTATTCCTCGGGATCGTATTCGAGATCGGCATCCTGGATGATGATGATGTCGGAAGCGACGTGTTGAAAGCCGGTGCGCAGGGCGGCACCTTTGCCACGGTTCACCTCGTGGGCGAAAATCCGGATGCGGTTGTCGGTTCCGGCCAGCTCCTGCATCGTCTGCCAGGTGCCGTCCGACGAGCAATCGTCGACCATGACGAGCTCCCCGACCTCCGGTCGCGCCAGCACCTTTTCGACGATGAGGTGCAGGGTGCGCGCTTCGTTGTAAACCGGCATGACCACGCCCAGGCAGCGGTCCGGAATGCTGATGATGTTCGAGATGCGCGTGTCCACCGGGTGCTGACCCTAAGCGCGGCAGTCCCGATCCGGAAGGGCAAAAGAAGAGCGGGCTGACAAATTCCCTAACCTTTTTCCCGCGCGATCCGTGGCCAGGATCCCGCGGGTCGCGAGGCTCACTTCTTCTTGCGCAGGAAGGGCGGGAGGTCGAGGTCTTCGCCTTCGAAGACGTTCGGATTCTCGCCCTCGAAGCGGCCGCGCGGGGCGGTGTCGAGTCCCAGCTCGTTCTGCGGCTTGTCGCCGGCCTTGACGCCGAGCTTGAGCTTGGGGATTTCGATTTCCGGTTCCGGGGCTTTGGGTTCCGCGTCGGCAAAGGCCGTCTCCTTCGGTTTCGAGAGGCGCGGCACTTCGCCGGGCGGGCGCTTGCCGGGAATCGGGCTCAGGCTCGGGAACTCGTCCAGATTCTCGTCATCGCCCAGCGCTGGAGCGGGCGCAGCCTTCGGTTTGTCGGGATCGAGTTCGGCGGGGATGTAGAAAGGCGACTTGGGAGGCTCGGCCGATTCGGCAAAGGGTCGGTCGTTGTCGAAGAGCGAAGGGCTTTCCGGCGGCTTCGGGCTGGCACTTGTGGTCAGGGCCGGGGCCGCGGTGGGCAGAGGGTCCAGCGGGATCGGCGTCACGGTCTCGGGGGCGGCGCTGATGGGCTCGGGGGCGGTCGCGGAGGGGCCAGGCGTCTCCACTTCGGCGGCGGCCATCGCCGCCGAAATCGCCGCCGAGATGGCGGCGGGAGCCGGGGTGGGTTCGGGAGCCGGGGCGGGTCCAGGTGCAGGTGCAGGTGCCGGGGTCGGTGCGATT
>CBFGOB010000179.1:0-5826 GCA_965650215.1 uncultured bacterium
CTACATCGAGCACCGCCGCGAGGTCGTGCTGCGCCGCACCCGCTTCCTGCTCGGCAAGGCCGAGGAACGCGCCGAGCTGCTCGAGGCCTTCCTGCTTGCCCTCGGCCACCTCGACGACTTCATCCGCATCATCCGCGACTCGAAAAACCGCGATGAAGCCCGCGAGCGCCTGGCCGCCTACAAGTTCAGCACCGCCACCGCCGAAAAGCTCGGCATCCTCATCCGCTCGCAGGCCGCCGTCCAGGGCGACCAATACGTCTTCAGCGAGCGCCAGGTGAATGCGATCCTCGAACTGCGCCTCTATCAGCTCACCGGCATGGAGCAGGACAAGGTGAAGGGCGAATACGACGGCATCCTCGCCGAAATCAAGGACCTGCTCGACATCCTCGCCCGCGAATCGCGCGTGCTGACGATCATCAAGGACGAGCTACACGCGATCAAGGACAAGCACGCCACCCCGCGCAAGTGCGAGATCCTCGCCGATGCCGGCGAGGTCGCCATGGAGGACCTGATCGCCAACGACGCGATGATCGTCACCCTTTCGCACCGCGGCTACGTCAAACGCACCCCGGCCAGCGAGTACCGCCTGCAGGGCCGCGGCGGCAAGGGCCTCAAGGGCATGGAAACCAAGGCCACCGGCAAGGACGAGGAGGAGGATTTCGTCGAGCACCTGTTCTCGGTGCAGGCCCACGACTACATCCTGTTCTTCACCAACACCGGACGCATGTATGTCGAGCGCGTGTTCGAACTCCCCGAGGGCTCGCGCACCTCGACCGGACGCTCGATCAAGAACGTGCTCAACCTCAAGCCCGAGGAAAAGATCGCCGCGCTGCTGCGCCTCGAGCGCGTGACCGACGAGACCGGCAACGACATCACCTTCCGCGAAGACGCCGGCTTCGTCTTCTTCGCCACCCGCTCGGGCAAGGTCAAGAAGACCGCGCTCAACGACTTCCGCAACTACCGCAAGGACGGCATCATCGCCATCATCCTCGAGGAGGCCAACGAGCTCATCGGCGTCAAACTCACCTCGGGCTCCGACGAGCTGGTGCTGGTCACCCACGAAGGCCTCTCGCTGCGCTTCCATGAAGACGACACCCGCTCGATGGGCCGCGCCTCCGCCGGCGTCATGGGCATCCGCCCGGTCGAAGGCGACTACGTCGTCGGCCTCGCCAAGGTCACCGAAGGCAGCACCCTGCTGGTCGCCTCCGAAAACGGCCTCGGCAAACGCACGTCCTTCGACGACTACCGCAAGCAAACCCGCGGCGGCAAGGGCATCATCACGATGAAGGTCACCGAAAAGACCGGCCCGGTCGTCGGTGCCGTCACGGTCACCGAAGAGGACGAGCTGATGCTCATGACCTCCACCGGCCAGTCGATCCGCATCCGCGTCAACGAGATCCGCGAAACCGGCCGCAACGCCCAGGGCGTGAAGCTGCTCACGCTCAAGGACGGCGAAAAGCTCCAGGACATCTCGCTGGTCATCCCGGACGGCGAGGATGGGGCTCCGACATCCAGCGGCCCGGAAGGATCCGATGAGGTTCAGGCGGACTGATCATCCGGGGCCCACATGCGTTGCGGTGAAGTGGCAGGGTCGTTTTGACAAAACGACCGCCTCTTGGGTCCAGCGGAGTCCACCCATACGGTCATTTTGTCAACATGACCCTACCATGCTTTGGTGCGTTGGGGCGGGCTGAAGCCCCACGGTCCGTGGAAGGAATGGATGGCGATTGGGAAATCGCCAGTCCTGACATTGGCTGCATCAGGCAGTCACTCCAATGAATCACTGGAGTGACGCGCCAGTGACGCGCCATCAAGTCCCAGCATGCCGCATCAGGATTATACCGGCAGTTCGTAGCCCTTGCGGCGCGGGCGGCTGAGCATCGCGGTGGCCTCGGCGTTGTCGATGACGACTTCGGCCTGCGGGTCCCACTTGATCGGCTTGCCGGTCCGCTCGGCAATCGCGGCGAGCAGGCAGATCGTGCCGGAACGGTGGCCGACCTGCTCATTGCAAATCGGCGGCTTGCGCGTGAGGATGCCGGCGATGAAGTTGCGGCGGTGGTCGTTGGATTCCTCGACCAGCTGGTCCTGATCGGTGAACTTGTGGCGGATCAGATCCTTCGGGTCGCTGCCGATCTTGCCGCGGCCGACGTGGACTTCGCCCTTGCTGCCGATGAAGCGGATCATCTCCGGGCTGGGCTTGCGGTCGCGGTAGACCGTGATGCCGTCGCCATAGCGGAAGTGATGCCACTCCGCACCCTCGAAGCCTTTGGGGATGAACTCGACCGGCCCCGTCTCATCGCGGCCCAGGGCCCATTGCACGATGTCGAAATGGTGGGCGCCCCAATCGCCGAACTTGCGGCTGCCGTAGTCCCAATAGCAACGCCAGCCGCCGCCGTAGTTGCCCATGACACGGTTCTCGGAATAGTCGTAGAACGGGGTGGGCCCGAGCCAGCGGTCGTAGTCGATGCCCTCGGGGACCGGGACGATCTGTTCCGGATTGGGCGGCTGCGGGAACTCCCCCAGCTGGCAGTAGATTTCCTTGATGTCGCCGATCATGCCGTTGCGCACCAGGTTGGCGGCGATGCGGAAGTGCGACGACGAGCGCTGCTGGGAACCGACCTGCACAATGCGTCCGTATTTCTTCGCCGCAGCGACCATCGCCTTGCTTTCCTCGATGGTGAGGGTCATCGGCTTTTCCACATAGACATCCTTGCCCGCCTTCATCGCCGCGATCGCGATCGCCGCATGCCAGTGGTCGGGAGTGGTGACGCATACCGCCTGGATGTCGGGGTTGGCCAGCACCTCCTCGTAATGCGGCGTGGCCACGATATCCTTGTAGCCCTTCTTCTGCAGCCCCTCGAGCGCACCCTTGAGCCGCGCGGCCTTCACGTCGCAGACGGCGATCGGCTGGATTTCCTTGTAGCCGGGAAAGGAGCCGACATGACCGCCGGAAATGAGACCCATGCCGATGAACCCCATGCCGATGCGGGAATTCGCGGCGGTCTTGCTGTCATTGCCGAGCGTTTCCGCACGAACGATGTTGGGACCGGTGATCATGGCCCCTGCAGCGGCCATGGAGGTTTTGAGAAACTGGCGGCGGGAGCGGATGAATGGATTCATGACGGGTGGGTTCTATCGCAAAGCGGGCAGGTCGTCTCAAGAACGGATTCCGGGCGGCGTACCCCTCTGGAGATACAGTTACGCCGTCCGACGAAATGCTATTTCGCCAAAACTCGGATGAAGTGCCGCCGGCAAGGCGGACCTGCCGCCGCGACTCATGGTCCGCACTCCTTAAGCCACTGGTCCATCCCGCCGCTGACATTGACGACTTTGCGGAAGCCGCGCTCGGTCATCAGCTTCACCGCCCGCGCCGAACGGCCGCCGGCCTTGCAGTGGACATAGACCGTCCGGTCCTTGGGCAGGGTGTCGAGCTGGCTTTCAAGAGTGTCCAGTGGGATCAGGCGCGCACCCTCGATGGCCGCGACGGCATGCTCTTCAGGCTGGCGGACATCGATGAGCAGTCCGTCAAGCCCTTCGGCGAGCAGGCGGCGGAGTTCGAGCGTGCTGATGCTTTCCATGTCGGTTGTGGAGCAGGATGAAGAGGCGCGGGTTTCGGCATTCGCCACGTCGCGGACCTCCGGATCGGCGCCGCAAAGGCGGCACTTCGGATCGCGTTGCAGGCGGATGCTGCGGAACTCGCTGCGCAAGGCATCATACACCGTCAGCTTGCCCAAGGGCAGTCCGCCAATCCCTAACAAGATCTTGATCGCCTCCATCGCCTGGATCGAGCCGATGATCCCCGGCAGCACGCCGAGCACGCCCGCCTCGGCGCAGGACGGCACGCTGCCCGGAGCGGGCATCTGCGGCAGCAGGCAGCGGTAGCAGGGGCCGCCGAGATGCGGCGCGAACACCGAGGCCTGACCCTCGAAGCGGTGGATCGCCCCGTACACCAGCGGCTTGCGCTGGAAGAAGGCCGTGTCGTTGGTCAGGAAGCGCGTCGGGAAATTGTCCGAGCCATCGACGATCAGGTCGTAGGACGCCGCGATCGCCATCGCGTTGTCCGGCGTGAAACGCACCGGATGCAGGTCGAGCTGCACGTGGGGATTGATCTCACGCAGCCGCGCCGCGGCACTCTCGAGCTTCGGCCTTCCCAGCCACGACTCGCCGTGCAGCACCTGACGCTGCAGATTGGACACATCGACGCGATCGTCGTCGACCAAGCCCAGACGACCGACCCCGGCCGCCGCGAGATACATCGCCGCGGGCGAGCCGAGCGCGCCGCTGCCGATCAGCAGCACCGCCGCCGCCTTGAGCTTCTCCTGCCCCTCGCGGCCGACCTGCGGGATCAACAGATGACGCGAGTAGCGCTGGAGCTCGGCGGGTGAAAGCGTCTCGGACATGACCCCCCCAGCATGTGCCGATTTGCATAGCTGTCCAATGTGGAAATGACATGACATCGCCCGGAATCCCCGCCTGCCGCCCCGGACGCAACGGATGCCCCAACGGCGAAGCGCCCTCAGCAACCGGGCCCTTTCCCATCGACTCCTCCGGACAAATGCGGCAAAGCCTGACGCGCATGAATGTCTTTCTCCTGTTCCGGATTTCCATCCTCGCTCCGCCAGTGCTCAGCCTCGCCGCCGTCCTCTACGCCCTGCTGGTGGAACGCTCGCTCTCGGCCGAGTGGCGCGACCTGATGACATGGAATGGCGACGGTGCCTTCCTTCTGGGAAACGAGAGCCCGAGCTCGACACTGGCATGGGTGCTGCACTGGGCGCTGGTGGGAGCGGTCGCCCTCATGGCCATTAGCGCGCTGGTGAACCAGGTGTTGCTTTTCTTCTACTGGAAACCGGCGCGCCCGATCTACCTTGCGTCCTGCCTGGTGTTTTACCCGCTGGGACTCCTCTTCGGCCTGAGCATCACCACCCCGCTGGAATCCTTTCTTTACGAGTGCTCCACGTTTCTTTCGGGCATGACCCTGGCCTTGGCCTACCATTCGCCCGTCGCCGATCGCTTCCGATGAACCCCAAGACCCCCACCGGACCCGTGTCCGCCTCGTTCCGGAGCGTGAGCGCCGTGCTGGCCTGCCTCGTGATCGCAGGCTGTGGCGAAGCCCCCGCCGATCGCGCGCAAGCGAAAACCCACCGGACCGCAGGGCTGGTGTTCGATTACCCGGGAAACTGGAGCATCAACGAACCCATGCCCACAAAGGATCAAGCCTTCGTGATGATCGAGTCGCCGGGCCATGCGCTGGCCATCCTGCAATGCGCTCCCAAGGAACTGCTGCCCTCTCTCGATGGCCATGCGAAGGAATTCTCGGCCATGGCCGAAGGGGAAATGCCGATGGGGGAACTCGTGAGCGAGGCCCCTCAAGCCGAGCCCGACGCCCATGGCTACCGCTGGCTCTCGCAGCGCTTCCGCGTCCGCCTCCTCGGCCAGACGGTTCCGCATCGGCGGCTCTATGGCAGCAAGGATTTGGGCGATCGATCGGTGTTCCTGATCTTCCAGGTTTCCGACGAGGACGCCACCCTGGCCATGCCCGGCTTCGAGCTCATCCGGGACTCCTTGCGGGCGGAGCCAAGCGGGCCTTGAAGGGCCTTGCGGACACAAGCCTTCGGATTTCTCTGTTGGCTTCGGCCACCTGCATCCTAGCGTAGCGCCATGTCCGAAGTGCGTTCGACCTTCCGCCTCAAGCCCGGCGACCCGGCACCCGATTTCACCCTGCCGGATCCGGATGGAGTGGACCATGCCCTCGCCGCGCTGCGCGGCCCGGCGGGCCTACTGGTGGTTTTTGCCTGCAACCACTGCCCCTATGTGATCCACCTCGCC
>CBFGOB010000180.1:0-5820 GCA_965650215.1 uncultured bacterium
CCCTCTACACCTACCGTCAGGCCATCGAGAACCAGAAGGTGGTCGCCCATGTCCAGGTGAGCATGGACTACAGCGAAAAGGAGGACACCATTCTCCGCGCGATCGTGGCCCTCACGCCGAACCGGGCGATCAACGCCATGCAGCACGGTGCCAACGAAAACTCGTCCAAACGCGATCCCCTGTTGTGGAGCCGGATTTTCACCGATGCGATCGATCTGGCGAATGCGAGGACCTCGATTTCCTCAGGCCTGAAGACGAGCCTCGGTCTCACGAACCTGGTGGTGGCCAACAGCGGGGATTCGAGTCTTAGTAACCCCAATGCGATCTTTGACAAGATCCCAGGAGATTCGAATTCAGCCTACTATAGCGACTATCTTTCCTGCGGTTTGAACCGCAGTCTTGGCACTTCCTATCCACCGCCCTTGCAGACGAACGATCCGACGGTGATCTCGCGTGACGACGATTACGTGATCATCTCGAACATGAAGAAATACGGCTCCCTGGCATCGGGTGCGGTCGGATTGTCGGTGACGGAATATCCCGACTTCAACCTCTTGAAGTATCCGCAGATCAATTTCGGTTATGCCAAGCCGGGCGACGACTTCGTGGCCAAGCGCAACTGGTGGGCCTTCCGGATGAATCTTGCTGCCAACGACGATGCGGCGACCAATGCATCGCGCATGGCCCGGACCTTTGTGCTGTCGCTTTACGAGATCCCGTCGCAGCTCTCGATTTCGGCGTCGTCATTCATGTCGCTCGGTGAATTCGGCAACGGCCAGTCCTGGCAGAATGTCACGATCGGGGGCGGGGTTTTTGCCGGGAAGGCGATCGTCCAGGGTGGCACCCAGCTGCCGTCTTTGGCGAGTCGCCGGGGCATGACCTTGTCGAGCGATGCGGTGATCGGTGGCGAAAGTTTCACTAGCAGTCCCTTCGCGCCCGGGGTGCGCGAGATCTATCAGTTGACCCAGGGGGACTTTTTCCCGGTTTCCCTGGCTTCGGAAAGCGGTCGCGTCGCCTTCGTGCCGATCAGCCGCGGAGCGGAGTTTTTCGATCGATACGCGCTCAGCACCGAATCGAACACGATTTCACCGACCCGGTGGAACGATTATTCGGTCGGATCCAAGCAGTGTGCGATGTATCTCGACATCGTCGATTGTGTGAGTTCTAGCAATCCAGAGCCCACGGCGCTGCGCTACTCGTTCTACAAGGGCGGGGTGCGGGAGACGATCAAGATCAATCTGGTCACGAGCTCCTATGCGGGTCTGGATCCGGGCTACCTTCCGGCCACCGGTGAAGACCAGACCTATGATTTCGGCGATGCGGTGGTCGATGTCGCCTATGGCGCGAATGGCGTTTATGCCTATCAATATGGCGTCACCGGTTCGGTCACTTTCAACAACGCGCGCTTCGGCGACCCTCTGGTGGGCACGGTCAAGGCCGGCTACTTCAAGCCGAGTTATCCCTTTGAAATCCGCACTCTGGACAACGGCAAGTATTGCGTGGCGATCTATCCCCAGCGCTTCCAGCAGTTCCTCAAGGCGATCAATGGCGACGATACCTCGATCAACCACTCGGTCTCGGTCAATGTCGATTACACCACGAGCACGGGTAGTGTGAACCTTGCCCGTCCGAGCATTCCCACCACCGAGCTCGACTACGGGGTGGTGCTCGAGGAGTGCTCCGACATGAGGTCCTTCCCCAAGGGCTTTTCGCTGGTGACCAACCTGAGGACCTATTTCGGGGATGATTTCAATCTGGTGCCGACGACGCCACCAACGGGTTACGTTCCATCCGGGGATTACTTCCCTCCCTGCTCGATCTTCGCGCCCGACAAGCGTTACGGCGTGGATATCGATCCCTATTCGATCCAGTTGAGCGGCCAGGTCGGATCGCTTGAGAGCGACTCGGCTGCCAGTCCGGTCAATCCGCTTGATTCGACTTCGGCAAGCGGCCTGTCCTACGGGGCCGATCGGATCAAGGTCAACCTGAGGCCGATCACGCATCCTGCCGAGTTGCCGCCGATCCGGATGATGAACTGGCTGGTGACCCTTGAGGAGGTTCGCGCCGAGTTTGTCGGAAACTGAGCTTTTGCCTCAGCCTTCGGTGTAAAGGATACGGCCGCAGTCTTCGCAGCGCGCGATTTCCTTGCCGTTCTGGACGGCGACCACGGTCGAGGGAATGAGCTTCATGTGGCAGCCTTCGCATTTGCCTTCGTGCATGCGCGCCAGGGCGAGGCCGTTTTTGCTTTTCATCAGCCGCTCGTAGAGGGGCAGGATGGCTTCGGGCACCTCTTTCACGAGGGTTTCCCGCTCCTGGCGGATTTCCGCCTGCTGGGCCAGCATCCGTTCGGAGCGCTGGCGGATCGAGGCCAGGTCTTCGTCGACCAGTACCTGGGTGCGGGCAAGCCCGGCTTCGGCTTCCTTGAGGATGGAGCGCAGGCGGTCGATTTCCTCCATCAATTCCAGTTCCTTGGTTTCCAGACCGTCGACTTCCTTTTCGTAGCGGACGATCTCGTTCGCGAGGGCTTGGTATTCGTCGTTCTTGCGGGTTTCGAACTGCTGGTTTTTGAGGCGGCTGATGGTGGTTTTGCGAGTGCCCGCATCGAGTTCGAGGTTTTTGAGTTTGATTTCGCACTGGGTCACCGCGGCCTTTGCGTCAGCGACCGCCTGTTGGTCGCCGGCCAGCTTGGTTTTGGCGCGGGCCTCGTCCTGCGGGAGTTTTTCGAGGTCTTTGGCGAGCGCCAGCAGGCGGCGGTCTCGGTCTTGGAGGATCAGCAAGGAACGAACATCGTCGAGCATGGCCGTGGGTATCTGTCCTTGGCGGCTTGGGCAAGCTCCGTGTGCCGGATGGCAGGATGTGCGGCTGGTTTCAGAGCGTTTTTTTGCGGAGTGAATCGGCGCCATAGAGGGCGATGGCCGCCCAGATGAGTCCGAAGGAGAGGAGCCGCAGGCCGCTCATCGGCTCGCCGTAGAGTTTCCAGCCGATGAGGAACTGGAGCGTCGGACCGATGAATTGGATCATGCCGAGGGTCGAGAGACGGATATTGCGCGCCGCATAGCCGAAGCAGAGCAGCGGGATGGTGGTGGCCAGCCCGCTGCCGGCGAGCAGGAGAGCATGGGACCATGAGGCACCGAAGGCCGCCTGGGGGCTTCCCTCCTGCGTCAGCAGCCACACCAGGGCCAGCGGCGCGAGCAGGGCGGATTCGGCGGTCAGGCCGTGGCGTGAACCGTGGTTGCCGCGCTTTTTGACCACGGCATAGAGTGAAAAAGTCACCGCCAGGACGATGGAGATCCATGGGAAGCCGTCGATCGCCGGGATTTGCAGGGCGACCCCGGCGAGGGCGAGCGCGATGGCCGCCAGCTGAAGCCGGTTGTGGCGTTCTCCGAACCACAGCGCCCCGAACAGCATGTTGAAGAAGGGGTTGAGGTAATATCCCAGTGCGCCTTCGAGGATGCGTTCATTGAGGGTCGCCCAGACGTAGAGAATCCAGTTGGCGGCCAACAGCGAGCCCGAGAGCAGCAGCCAGAAGACCGAGGTCTTGTTGCGGAACGACTGCAGCAGCGTGTGTCCCTCGCGCTGCCAGAGCAGGATCACGGTGAGGATGAGCAGCGACCAGAGGGTGCGGTGCGCGACGATCGAGGCGGGCTCCATGAAATCGATCAGTTTCCAATACATCGGCAGCACGCCCCACAGGGTGAAGGCGGCCAGCGCGGCGATGAGGCCCGAGGTGCTGCGATGCATGGCGCGAGGCTGGTTCCTCGCTGCCCGGCATCAAAGCGAAATCGACGGACCGCCATCGGCCGGTCGCTGCCGCAGGCGATATTTTTGGATTCCGGTTTGCGCGGCAGCCGTTCAACCTGCGCCCATGTCCAGCAAGCGGCTCACGATTCCCCAATATGCCATGGCCTTGGCCCAGGTGGCGAGTTTGCGCTCCGAGGATCCTTACCGGAAGGTCGGTGCCGCCGCGCTGGATTTTCACAACCGGGTGATCGGTACCGCCTACAACGGTCTGGCCCCGGGCTTTGATCCGCCGGATGGGTTTTGGGATGACCGCGAGGCCCGGCAGAAGTTCATGCTGCATGCCGAAGTCAACCTTTGCAGCCTGTTCCGCCGTGGCGAGGCGAAGATCGTGGCGACAACCACCATGCCCTGCACCTCTTGCATGCAGACACTCTGCGCCTACGGCATCCGCGAGGTCTATTACCGTGAGGTCTACCAGGCATCGCATGCGCCGGAGGTGGCAGCGCTCTACGGGGTCAAGCTCGAACAGGTCACCGATTTCCCTGCCATGGAGTGGGAATCCGGTGAGCCAAGTTGAGCGGGGTCAGCTGTTGGGGCTGATCGTCCAGGTCGAGTCGCCGTGGAGCAGTTCCTGCCAGCTGCCGCCACCTTTTTTCGCCTGGGCCGCGACGACTTGTTCGTGGATCTGGCTTTCGTAGGTCGGGCGTTCGATTGAGCGGATCACACCGATCGGCGTTGGGAACTCCGGGTAGCTGAGGGATGCCAGCATCTGCGAGTAGAGCGGATTGTTCTGGCTTGGGTCGTGGACAAGGATTTCGCCCGGCGCGGCGGTGGCGGCGTCGACCACTTCCGGTTGAAGCCCGTTGAGCCGCAGGCCTTTCGAATTGTCCTTGCCGAAAAGCAGCGGCTTGCCGGGCTCGAGCTTGAGCATCTGGTCGTCGCGGTTTTCCTTCGAGTAGACCTTGTCCCAGGCCGCGTCGTTGAAGATCACGCAGTTCTGGAAGATTTCGACAAACGAGACCCCCTGGTGGGCGTGGGCGGCCTTGAAGGTGTCGACCATGTGCTTCGGATTGTTGTCGATCGTGCGGGCGATGAAGGTCGCCTCGGCACCCAGTGCGAAGAGCAGCGGGTTGATCGGATGGTCGATCGAACCACCGGGGGTGGTTTTCGTTTTCGTGCCTTCAGGGGAGGTCGGGCTGTATTGTCCCTTGGTGAGTCCGTAGATGCGGTTGTTGAACAGCAGGACGGTGACGTTCAGGTTGCGGCGCAGCAGGTGAAGCAGGTGGTTGCCACCGATGCTGAGGCCGTCACCGTCGCCGGTGATGATCCACACCGAAAGGTCGGGATTGGCGACCTTCACCCCGGTTGCGACGCTGGGTGCGCGGCCGTGGATGGTGTGGAACCCGTAAGTCTGCATGTAGTAGGGGAAGCGGCTGGAGCAGCCGATGCCCGAAATGATCACGAAGTTCTCGCGAGGAACCCCGAGTTCCGGCAGCGTGCGCTGGAGCGAGTTGAGGATGGCGTAATCGCCGCAGCCCGGGCACCAGCGGACGTCGTTGGGAGTGACGAAGTCCTTGCGGGAGAGTTCCGGAACGGGAGGAACGTTTTTGATTTCGGTAGCCATGACGATCAGTCGTTGAGGATTTCGAGAATGCGTTGACGGATTTCGCTCACCTTGAAGGGGCGACCCTTGATCTTGGACATCGGGACCGCGTCCACGAGGTATTTGGCGCGGAGCAACATGCAGAGCTGGCCGGAGTTGAGTTCCGGCACCAGGATCTTGTCGAAGCCCTTGATGAGTGCCTCGAGGTCGGCGGGGAAGGGGTTGATGTAGCGCAGGTTGCAGCTGGTGACGTCGTAACCTTCGGTGCGCAAGGTATCGA
Organism: uncultured bacterium; assembly: GCA_965650215.1. Taxonomy (GTDB): domain Bacteria; phylum Verrucomicrobiota; class Verrucomicrobiia; order Verrucomicrobiales; family Akkermansiaceae; genus Luteolibacter. The sequence goes on from CBFGOB010000180.1 coordinate 5,625, forward strand.
CGGCCGATGCGATCGCGCCGTGGGTGCCACCCCAGCCGATGACCAGGAGCTTGCCGGTGTTTTTGCCCACGATGTGGAGTGGCGGGATGATTTTGGCCACGGCATCGACCTTGGCGGCGCGCAGCCGGGTCATTTCACCGTGGTTGTCCGAGTCGTAGCTGATGCTGCCGCTCTTGTCTTTTTCGAGTCCGCCGAG
>CBFGOB010000181.1:0-5761 GCA_965650215.1 uncultured bacterium
AGGCTGTTGCCTCGCATCGGGTCGGGTTTGCCGATGCCGAGCAGTCTCTTGATGGGTTGGATCATAAGTAGTGATGGTGGGTGAAGGAATGGTGGGGTGGGTTTGATGGAAAATAGTTCAGGTGTCCAGGACGGGAACGGCACGTGGAACGACGGTGCCCTCGGCGTCGGCTTCCGGAGTGAAGGTCGGCATCGGGGTCACGGCTTCCTGGGCGGGCTGCGGTGCCGCTTCGGCCGCAACATCCCCGGCCTCCGTCCCGGTTTCGCCGACATCCTCGGCACCGCTGGCGTTGATGGTCGCAAGGACGTCTTCGGGAAGCTCCACAGCCTCGACCATTTCGGTGTGCCCCGCATATTCCGACTGCGGTTTCAGCGGCAACGCAAGACCCTCGCTCTGGGCGAACAGACCCCGATAGACCATGTAGGAGAGTGGGCCGCATACACCGCCGCCGGAGGCGCCGCCCTGGACCATGACGCACAACGCATACTTGGGGTTCTCATAGGGCGCGAAACTGATCATCCACGAATTGTTGGATTTCTTGCCGTTGTCGATGGTCTGCGCCGTGCCGGTCTTCGCGCACACCTCGAGCTCGGTCATGCGCACTTTGCCGGCTGTCCCGCCGGCTTCGTTGACCGCCAGCCACATCCCCTTGCGGATCAACTCGAAATCCTCCCTGCGGATCCCGGACTCCATCAGGTCCGCCAGCAGCTTGGGCTTGTCGGGAACCAGCACCTTGCCATCCTCCGAAGTCGCCTTGCGTACAAGCCGCGGCTGGTAGTATTTGCCGCCATTGGCCACGCAGGCGGTCATCGCGCACATCTGCAGCGGCGTGGCCATCATGTCGCCCTGGCCGATCGAACTGAAAGCCGTCAGCACGGGCGTCATCGACAGCCCCGGATTGGCAGCACGCCATGCCCGGCTTCCGGGAAGGATGCCCGCACTCTCGTTCGGCAGTTCGATGCCCGTCGGTTTTCCCAAGCCGACCAATGCGCAGCCTTCCACCATGCCCTGCCAGCCGATCGCGTTGGCCAGCTTGTTGAAGTACGGATTGCAGGATTTCTGCAAGGCGTGGGAGAGATCGAGCCCCCCGTGGCTTCCGCCCTGCTTGTTCCACAGCCAGCAACCCACCTTGTGGTTGCCGTAGGCGACATAACCCTCGCAGGAAAAGCTGCGGCGCGACATTCCCTTCATGGCTCCCGCAACCGCTGTCGGCACCTTCATGGTCGAGCCCGGGACGAAATCCGATATCGCGCGGTTGCCCAATGGCGAAAGCTGTGCGTTGCCCCGGTATGCCGCCCAACGCTCGCTCGAAATGCTCGGAATGAATGCGTTCGGATCGTAATCCGGCACCGATGCCATGGCCAGCACCTCTCCGGTGTTCACATCCATGAGGACCCCCGCCGCCCTTCCGGCGCGGCGCAGGACATTCTCCAACAGGTATTGCTTTCGCGCGTCGAGGGTCAGGACGACCTTCGCACCGACGCCGGGCTTGATGTAATCGGACATCTTCAGCGTCCTGCCCTTCTCATCCTTGGCGATGATCTTGCGCCCCTCGGGGCCACGCAGCAACTCGTCCATACTGGCTTCGATCCCGGCGATGCCTTTGTCGTCACCAATGTAATGGTTGTAGATTTTATCGGCTTCGGCAGGGATGTCGCCTTTCTCCCATTGCTTCAGGTAACCAAGCACGTGGCTCGCCAGCGAACCGAACGGATAACTCCGCTCCGGCCTCACCCCGACATAGACACCCGGCAACTCGCCGCTGTGCTCGGCCATCCTCGCAAATTCATCGAATCCCAGATCCGCGCGGTAGCTGTAAGGAACCAGGCCGCGGTGCGTCTTGTAATGGGTCAGCATCGCGCCGGCGCTGAAGTTCTTCGCAAGGCCGAGCTTCCTGAGTTTCTCGATGGTGCTGTCCGGGCCGTCCTTGACCATCCCGACAATGTCCACCGCCGGATCCGGACGCATTCCTGCCGCACGCTGCTTCGCAAGCCAAGCGTCACGGATCTCCTCAAGATTGAAGCTGATCTCATACTTGCGCAGGTTGCGGGCCAGCACGACGCCATTGCGGTCGACGATTTCGCCACGGATCCCGGGCTCCCGGATCGTGACCTCGTGGTTGCCGGGAACCTGCTTGAGAAACTCCCCGCGGCGGATGATCTGGAATTCGTGCAAGCGGCTCATCAGCACGCCGAAGCCGACCAGCACCAGGGCGGTCAGAAGATACAGGCGCATGTGATATCCCGGCTCCATGGCTCAGCTCAAACGGCGCCTCCTCACCACCTGGGGAAGGATCGATGTCCCGCAACTCCGCGCGATGCGGAACAAAAGCCAGAACACGAACGGCGAAAGCAGCATGGTCAGCAGCGAGCTGTAAACCATCTGCAGCACCGTCGCCCGCGTCAGCAGCAACTCGCCGCGCACGAAGGTGATGATCACATACTCGGCTGCCAGATAGAGGAACACCGCGATCCCGGACAAAACCGCCGAGAAATGCCATTTGCCCTTCCGGAACAAGGGCTGGATGCCCTGCATCAGGTAACCCATCGCGCCGAACAGCAGGACCGAATAGCCGAAACGCAGGGACTCGACCTGCTGGACATAGACTTCCGGATCCCCGCATGACGCACCAAGCGCACACTGCGCGTCCCACAGGAATCCGCCGATGAAAGCGATCAGCAGCATGGTCGGCGTCGCCACCGTCACCGCACAGCAGAGGAAAACAAGCTGCACCAGCAGGATCCGCGAGTCATGCAGCCCCGCAAACGCAGGCAGGAACTGCTGGACCACAAAGGCGGCCAGCAGAAGCAACATGGAGATGACGGAATAGCGGATCACAGGGCATTCATGACTCCTTCGAGAGCACCACGAACACCGCGCCGAGGTCCGAGAAATTCACCGACGGGCGGATATACGCCTCGGATGCAAGATCTCCCTTGTCGACGGAATCGATGGTACCCAACAGGATATTGGGTTGAAAGACGCCACCACGGCCGGTGGTGAAGACCCGCTGCCCGGGACGGACGGCGGCGTTCGCAGATAAGAATCTCAATCGCAGCAGCGGCTCCTCGTCGGCAACCCCGCGCTGACCACTCACGATCCCGACTTCCGGCGATCCCTCGACCCGCGCCGCCACCTGGCATTTCTCATCAGTCAGCAACAACACCGAAGAGCGATCCTTGTCGACGCGGTCGACCCTCCCGACCAATCCCTCGTTGGACAACACCGAAAAACCGCGCTTCACGCCGCGCCCGGCGCCCGCGTCGATCTCCACCGTCTGCCACCAGGTGGTCGGATTCCTGCGCATCACGCTCACGGCCAACAGCTCGAAGGGCGCCGACTGTTTGAAATCCAGGGCCTTTCGCAACTGCACATTCTCGTTCTCCAACATCCGGAACCGGGACTCGATCAACCTGAGGCTGCCGACCTCGCGGCGCATCACCTCCAACTCCGCCTCGTATTCCTTCGAATGCCTGACCTCCTCGAGAAACCCGCGGGCACTCCGCTCCATCGCGGAACCGGAACGCAGGAACGGATTCATCGCCCAGTAATACAAGGCTTGGATTTCACGCACCGCGCGATCGCTCCGGGTCAGCGCCCAGACGGCACCACCGAGAAACAGCAACAGGGCGATAAGATTAAGCGGCTTCATTGCCGGGGATGGGTGGATCCACCGCTTATCGGTCGGGGTTGTTCAGCCCTTTGAGGAACTCGATCTCCTGCAAAGCAATGCCGGTACCCTCGGCCACGGCGCTGAGAGGATCCTCGGCAATATGCACCGGCAGACCGGTTTCCTCGCGCAGGAGGCGGTCAAGCCCCTTCAGCAGGGCCCCTCCGCCCGCAAGCACGATGCCGCGGTCGACAAGGTCGGCGGCAAGCTCCGGCGGACAACGCTCGAGGGTCGTGCGCACGGCATCGACAATCGAATTGAGGGGATCGGCCATCGCCTCGCGGATTTCCTGCGATGTGATGGTGATGGTCTTCGGAAGCCCGGCGACAAGGTCGCGGCCCTTGACCTCCATCGTGAGTTCCTTGGGCAGCGGCGCCGCCGATCCGAGGCGGATCTTGATGTCCTCGGCGGTGCGCTCGCCGATCATCAGGTTGTATTGCCGCTTCATGTAGTGGATGATCGAATCGTCAAGCTCGTCACCCGCGGTGCGGACGCTGCGTGCGTAGACGATACCTGATAGAGAAATCAGCGCGACCTCGGTCGTGCCACCACCGATGTCGACAATCATGTTGCCCGACGGATCGTGAACGGGGAGTCCGACCCCGATCGCGGCAGCCATCGGCTCGTCGATCAGATAGACCTCGCGGGCACCTGCCTGCTCGGCGGACTCGCGCACGGCACGGCGTTCGACTTCGGTGATGCCCGACGGGATCGCGATCAGCACCCGCGGACGCGAGCGGCCTTTGTTCACCTTCTTGATGAAGTGGCGCAGCATTGCCTCGGTGACCTGGAAGTCGGCGATCACCCCGTCCTTGAGCGGACGGATCGCGACAATGTTGCCGGGCGTCCGGCCGAGCATGCGCTTGGCATCATCGCCGACCGCCTTGACCTCGTTGGTGCCGGCCTTGACCGCCACCACCGAAGGTTCACGCAGGACAATCCCGTGGCCCTTGACGTTGATCAGGGTGTTGGCAGTGCCGAGGTCGATTCCGATATCATTGGCAAAAAAGTTTCCGAATAATTTTTTGAACATGGAAGTAGTTGAAAATGAAAGAGCCTTGAAAATGTTCGCATACCGCAAGGATCGGGATCCGGCCTGTTGGAGTCAGCTGTTTGAACACAGACCGAAGCGGGAACAAAACCGCGATAAAGCGCGTAAAAATCAGTGTTCCACGCCCTGAGGTCAAGCCGTAATCCTTTGTGAAACAAGGAATCGTGCCTCACGGATCAATCCTGCAGGCAAGTCCTGGGACGGTAAAGCAGGGCATAGGGCAGGAACGCGATTGCCGTGCCCAACATCAGCCACGTGAAAAACCAAAAGTAGGCGGCCCCTTCGAGGCGGGTCTGCCCCCCGCTGAAGACCCTGCGATCCAGCAGCCCGGGGCTGTCGGTGACCCCGCTCCCGGCGGCCTCAAGCCCCAATTCCCGCTTCCGACGCTCCAACCAGGGCTTTTCGGGATGGAATCGATCCGTCCACGAAGCCTGCGGCTCGGGAGCCTCCACCATGTGGTCGAGCAGGATGCCGAGATCCCATGGGCTTCCCAAGACGCCGTCGGGGCCCGGGCTGATGAGCCGCGCGCTCCGGGAATTGAGGGTGTCATACCCGATGGGATGGCCCCAAGGATCGCTGAGGCCGGCCAGTGCCTTGCGCGCCTCATCCTCCCCGGGCAGCCGGCCGGCGGCGGCCACCAGGGCCTCAATGCGGTCCGCGGCCTCGCCGAAAACCGCAGCACCCGGGATTTCAAGCTCACCGGGGCGCCCCTCGACCACCCGGACCACCAAATCATCCGCGGTCCCCGGAGTGCCATCGCAACCCGGCAGGATCCGGCGTCCGTCCTGCACGCTGCCAGCGGCCTTATCCCACTGCAATTCGACGGCGCTCGGGATCTGGATGACGTGGTTGACCCCCGCCACCAACAGGTTCCCGATCGCGACGGATCCGAGGTAGTAGCACATCATCAGCGATTTCATCCTTTTGGGTGCCTGGGTGTAGGCGAACTCCAGCGCGACGATCGACACCATGACCTCGGCCGCAGTGATCAATGCGATCACGGAGATCTGCCACCCCACATTCGGCCGGCCGCCGCCGTC
>CBFGOB010000182.1:0-5740 GCA_965650215.1 uncultured bacterium
GACCGTCGCTGATTGCCGCGCCAGCGGCGCTCATCCCGCTTGCGGGATGAGATATCCCGCCTGCGGCGGAGCGGCAATCAGCGACGGTCATAGACCGCCGCTACAGTGGGGCCTAGCGAAGCTGGTCCAGCCACGACATCGGAGGGATGATCGGCGACGGTGGCGCGGCCTTGCGGCGCAGGAAGACCTGCCGCAACAGGGTCACCACCCAATCCATCTGCTCCTCGGAAAGCAAGCGTCCGAAGCGGATGGTCTTGGTCGACTCCAAGGCGATGTGGTAATTCTCCTGACCCTGCTGGTTCATCTTGTTGAGCGCGGTATCGACCGACACGACCTTCCACGGATCGAAGCTCCGCGAAATCCGCAGGAAGGAAATCCCGGTGGACACATGAGAGCGCAGCGGATCGATGACGATCCGCGTGCTGCCTCCAAGGCGCAGCAGCGTGTTGCCCAGCATGGCCGTACCGATCACCACGAAGGGCGTCAGGAACAGGCAGAGGAAGGCCGTCATGCCGGGGCCCATCACCTCGCCGTTCATGACCGGTTTGCCATCCTCCAGGCCCGGGACGGGAAACCATTCCGGGATCGATCCCTGGATCTGATAGATCAACGCCGCCACGGCCAGCGACAGGAAGACCGAGACAATGCCGTTCCAGAACAAGGTGACGAGCAGGCTGGCGAGGAACTTGGGAAGCGACACCAGCGAGACGTGGATCTCCATCCGCTCATGGCCCGGGAGGACACGGATCTTCTCCGGCGGATGGCTGAGCGTTTCCCGATGCGGTTTGCCGCTGTAGTTGAGCTGAGACAGCGGAACCAGACTCCCGCAATCGCCGCAGTGCGCGACGCCTTCGGTGATGTTGATCTCCTCGCTGAGGATCTGGTGATCGCAATGCGGGCAATGCTGGACCGATGCGGATGGGGAGCGGGGCTTCATGGATTCTGGGGATGCGGATCAGAGGGACTTGGTGTCATCGGGCTGGCACGGGCGCAGCGATCCCGGCCTGATGCTGCGATGGGGGAACTGCAGCCGTTTGGTGGCCGTGTTGAACTCCATCCGTCCGTCCACCGCGCCGTCCTCGGCATCGACCTCGCGGATGAATTCGTCGAGCTCCGCCTGGTGGATGATTCCCTTGTGGATCAGAAAGCGGGTCAGGGCCTCGATCGTGAGCTTCTGGCGCGCGATCTCGTTTTTGAGCATCCTGATCTCGCCGTGGCTTTCCTGCAGTGTGCGTTGCGCCACCTGTTGGGTGCTGCGCAGCGCTGCGATGTCGCGCTCGGTGTCCTCGATATCGAGACGGTTGCCGATATCGCCCAGCAGAATGGTTCTCATCCAGCCCATGATGGGCGGATGCTTGACGTTCGAGGATCTTCTGGCGATGCCAAAATGCGCTGTGGCAAATCAGGCTTCACTTGCCCTGCGGCAGTGCGCAGGATCGTGCATCCGTCCTTTGCTCCAACTTCATCTGCTGGTCATCATTTTCGCGGCCACGACGATCCTCGGCAGGCTGAGCAGCCTGAGCGCGCCGGTATTGATCACCTGGCGCTGCCTGCTGGCGGCCGCCGGGGCGTTTCTATGGATCACCCTTGCCGGTCGTAGCAAGACCCGGATGGCCCCGGCAACGCTCGCCAAACTGCTCGGTGTCGGGGCCTTGATCGGGCTCCATTGGCTCTGCCTCTTTGCATCGGTCAAGGTTGCCAACGTTTCGATCGCCCTCGCCGGACTGGCGACCTTGTCCTTGTTCACCGCCTTTGCCGAACCCCTGCTCAACCGCCGCCCGATCAAGCGTTGCGAGGTCCTGCTGGGGCTTTTGGTGGTGCTTGGCATCCTGCTCATCGCGGGCACCGAGCGGGCGCATCTCGGCGGATTGATTCTCGCCCTGCTCAGCGCCTTGCTGGCGGCGGTGTTCATGGTGATCAACCGGCGGATCGTCGTCGCCGGGAGCGAGCCGATGGCGATGGTGGCCTGGGAAATGTCAGCCGCGGCGCTCGTCGCGCTGGCCGCCGTGCCGCTGTTCGATCCCGCCGGCTTGCGGGCCATGGCCTTTGGCGATCCGCTCGACTGGCTGTGGCTGCTGATCCTTGCCATCGGCTGCACGGTTTACGCGCAGGACCTTGCCAACCGCCTCTTGCGTGTGATCAGCGCCTACCGCTTCAACCTCGCCGCCAATTTCGAACCGGTTTATGGCATCCTCGCCGCGGCCGTCATCTTTGGTGAGCATGGCGAGCTCAAACTGAGTTTCTATCTCGGCACGCTGAGCATCGTGCTTGCGAATTTCCTCTACCCGCGCCTGCAGCAAGGAGGTGGAGAGTGAGAGGCCAGGGGAATGCAGGGTGTGGTAGAAGCCATCTCATCAACCCTGCACGGGCTTGTTTGGGATTTTTAGGTAGGAATTGGAATCAGCGGCCGGGCCGTGGTTGCAGGCAAACCCTTCGGGCTCCGCGACTCTTGCAATCAAGCTTCGTTGCGCCTCGGTCATGGTGTAGTGAACCTGTGATTTGCAATCCCCTAACGGAAGATTCGCCGGTCGGAAAATTCAGCGGGACAAACGGTCTTGGGGATGCCAGATCCATATGGTGCATCGGGTCGCAGACGGTCCCGGTGCGGGAACCATGGAAATCACGATGAAGACTTCAGCCATCCGCAAGCAGACCTTGGCAGAGCTTTCGAAACTCGCGGCAGACCCGCAGGGCCGGGCGTCGAGATACCGGATGGCGGCGTGGATCTGGCTGCTGGCCGCCATCGTGGCCTTGGCTGCGGTCATTTGGTGTCAGGAACAGGGAGGCGGTGCCGCACAGCGCGATGCGCCGCTGGCCCTCTTCGCCGGTCTCTTTCTGGGCATGGCGGTTTACTACCGTTCCGCAGCGCGTCAGGCGGGGATCATTGCTTCGGTGCTGGACCCGGAGAAGATCCGCCGGGGGCTTGAGGAAGAGTGATCGGAGGCGCGTCTTTCAGCAGGGCGATTGGGATTGCGGGCGAGCGGGCATGGGAGTGCCCCAATGCTTCACGTCCTGCCTGCGGCAGGAGATCCAGCGACGCTACCCTTGGATCCGTCTTCAGCAGACCTGGACGATTTCGATGCCGAGGAGTTTGGCGAGCTTGCGCAATTTGGGGGCGATGTGGCCGATGCCGACGGCGCAGTGGTGGGCAGGACCCTGTTCGTTCCAGCCTTCGACAAAGGCGCGGGCACCGATCGGGAAGCGGTAGCGGCTGTTGGTGTTGCCGATTTCGAGGATGGGCCCTGGCACGGATTCGCCTTCGGCCACGAGCAGCTTGAGTTTGCCGCCGCCGGCCTCGACGACGGAGAGCAGGGTGACAGGTCCGTGTTTGACGCTCATTTCGACCGAGAGCCCGCGGCCGACCTTGCCGTGATAGACCTTGAGCGGCCGGACTTTGGTTTTGCCATTCGCGATGCGGATGTGTCCCGGTCCGTCGTGGCCCATGAGGACGATGTCGTCATTGAAATCCATCGCGTAGTATTCGGTGAAGGACCCGCCGACGCCGAAGCTGTCCATGATTTTCATCGCCTGGGCGTTTTTCACCTCGTATTCCCCGGCCACGGGAATCCCCTTGGCGGTGAGCAGCGAGTTGCCGAGAATGACCGAGCTCATCACGTCCTCGTGTTCCTCGCTGCCGCTGCCCATGTGGTAGTAGGCCATCGAGCCGAGTTGTTTTTCCGCGGCGAGCCGGTCGAGGGCGACCGAGGTGCGGGCGGCGCGGACGAGTTCGGCAACGTCGCAGTCGGCCTGGATGTCGAAGGCTTCGCGGAATTCCGCCAGCTTGGCCTCGAGTTCCGTCTCGCCGACCTCGCGGCGCAGGGCGGCCAGCTCCTCGACCTCGACGATTTCGATGTGACCGCCGAAGTGCGCGATCTGGTTGGTCGTGTCGGTGCCGATGTCGAGCATGCCGTTGTAATAATGTCCCATCAGGCCGAGGCGGTTGTGGGCCATCGTGTGGGCGACCCGGGCGGCGTCGATCCAGTCGCGCATTTCATCCCAGACCGTGCTCTGGGGGGCCATGACGCCGGTGATCTGGTGGAAGTCGATGCCGCAGCGTTTGAAGACGTTGGCGATTTCCGGCACCGGGCAGGAGGCGCAGTAGGCGAGCCAGGTGCCGGTCATCCGCGTGCGGTCGCCGAGTTGGTTGAACGATTCGTAATCGATGGCCGCTTCCGGCTGGAGGTTGAGGATGACGACCGGGACCTTGGCCCGCTGGACGACCGGCAGGACCGTCGATGACAGCGCGTAGGTGGTGACGTGGAGGAAGATCAGGTCGACATCGGCGCGGCGGAACTCGTGGCCGGCTGCCATCGCCTTTTGCGGGGAATCGATCAGGCCGAGGTGGATCAGTTCGACATCCGGCCGGCGGATTGCGGCGGCGACGGTTTCCAGGTGGCTTTCGAGCTGCGGTTTGAGTTCGGGGAATTGGGGCCAGTAGGCTTCAAGGCCGATGCCGAAGAGACCGATGCGCAGGGGATAGGTGGAGTTCATTCAGGGCGGAAGGATTTCATCGGAAACTAGGGTCTGACCCAGCCTGCGGAAAGCCTGATCTTCTGAAATTCAGGGCATGGCTTCCGTCGAGGGAGCGCTACCTGGACATGGCGCTCGGAGAGCGCCACTTCAGGGGCCGACCAGCAGCAGGTAGAGCAGGATGGCACAGGCGATTGCGATGCTCAGCAGCAGGGCGAGCCATGCGTAGTAGAGGGCGGGCATGCGGCTGCGGCTCATGTTGAACATCTGGCGGCAGGATTCGCAGACGTGAGCCTTGGTCGGGGGTGCCTTGATGAAGGGGGCGATCCATTCGCTGAAGCGCGGCTTGGCGCTCCTCGAGCCCCGCTGGAAGGTGATCTCCTGCTGAGGGGTGTATTGCCCGCAATTCGGACAGACCACGAGGGGTCGGCGCGGTTCGAAGGACGGATGTTGGGGCCTTGGGGATTTCACCGGGTGAGGGATGGATACATTCTAGCAGTGACTTCTAACTGATTATCCGTGATTCGAGGGAATGCCAATGTTTTTTGTGTGACAAGAGCCGAGGCGGAGCAATGGGTCGGGAATGCGCGGCGGGGTCAGTCGCTCGGTATCCGGGCGGACCGGCGCCGGGGGATGCGCTGCCGGATGGGCGGGGTGCGCCGGGCCGGCCAGCCGGAACCGCAGTGAAATCCACACATTCGCGCGTGTTCCGTCCAGCAAATGAGCGGTTCTTCCCGCCGACAGAGAATCCGGCTTGCCCAAATCCGGCCGGCGAGGCATGGAGGTGGCCGTGACGCGTGATCTATCAATCGACCCGGCATGGGAAGAGAAGGACCTGGGGCAGCCGCTCCCGGATTCTCCGCACGCCTGTTCGGTGGCCTTGCCGACCTGGAGTTCGGTGGTGGGTTACGAGGAGAAACGCCAGAAGGTGCTGAAAAAAATGCGCGTTGGCTATCCGCGTTTTTTCCGTCACCCCACCGTGCAGCGCTTGTTTGAGGATGCGAAGCGCGAGGTCGCGGGTGAGGGCGAGGAGGTCTTGCTGCTGCCGACCCGTTCGTCGGTGCTGAAGGCGCACCGTTGGGTCGAGCGCCAGTCACAGACGGCGATCCGCATTGCGAGTTTCCACGGCCTGCAGGCGCTGGTGGTTCCGGCGAAGGCCAAGGAGCAAGCGGATTTGTATTGGCGTTTTTCCGGAGAGATTGTGAGCAGCCGTCAGGCGCAGGATTTTCTCGATGGCGGCCTGCGCGAGGGCAGCAAGTCGCACCTGCTG
>CBFGOB010000183.1:0-5732 GCA_965650215.1 uncultured bacterium
GCCTCATCCTATGTGGTTGAGGTCCAGGTGACCAAGAGCATCAAGGACGAGCGGATCATTGCCAAAGCGGATGTCCGCAACGTTGAGACCGCCAAGGCGGATGATGAGGCGTTCAAGCGGATTGCCGCGCTCGGACCGCAGCCGGACGGTTTGCCGATCCATGAGTATGACCAGCGGATCCAGCAGATCGAGAACTTCATCCAAGCGTATCCTGGGAGCCTCAAGATCAAGGAGGCCACCGCCATGCTCAATGCCCTCAAGGAAGAGCGTCAGGTGATCAAGGATGGCGGCTTCAAGTCCAACGGGGTGCTTCACACGCCTCAGGATTACCGGGCGAACGCCTATGACATGGATGCCAATTTGGCCGCGCTCTCGATCCAGCGTCTCGTGTCCGGCGGGCGTTACCTGCAGGCCCTGCGCGCGTTTACGGATTTTGAAAGGAACTATGGATCCACTGATGCCTGCCGCCGCCTGACGCCGGCCATTACCGAGGCGATCCGTCGCTACCTTGTTGAGGTCACCCAGTCCCGGGAAACTTACGACCAGAGGGTTAAGGAGCGGGAAGAGGGGCTTCAGCGGATGAGTGACCGCGACCGGGGAAGCTCGGTGCTTGCGATCCGGCAACAGCAGGAGGAGTTGGAGCGTCAGTTCGAGCAGCAGAAGGATGCCAAAATCGGCTGGGTGACACCGGATCCGTTTTGCAAGCCCGCACTCGACCATGCGATCAGCCATGGGAAATCGGAGTTGAAGCGGCTTGAGAGTCCCAAACCGAACAAATCCGCCGTCCAGGACGGTGGCAAGGTGTATCGGGACGTGATGGCACTTGCCAAGCGGGGTGTGGATAAGCAGGCTGCCAAGGACGCCATTTCGATGGCCAAGCAGGCCGGGATCCCGCAACGGTATCTTGACCAGCTGCAGGCGGAGCTCGACGCCTCCGCCCCGCCTGAAAAATAAGTTTTCTCTTATGTCACGCAGTGCCACATGCAGCCGCAAAACGGCGGAAACCGAGATCGAGTTGTCCCTCGAGATCGATGGTTCCGGGAAATCGGTGATCGAAACGGGCATTCCGTTTTTCGATCACATGCTCACCTTGTTTTCCAAACACGGCCTGCTGGATCTGAACCTGAAGGTCCGCGGGGATCTGGAGGTGGATTTCCACCACACGGTCGAGGATACGGGCATTGTCATCGGGCAATGCCTGCGCGAGGCGCTGGGATCGAAGGAGGGCATCTGCCGCTACGGTTGCAGTTACCTGCCGATGGATGAGACCTTGGCCCGGGTGGTGGTGGATTTGAGCAATCGTCCGCATCTCGAATTCCGTGCGCCTGCGGGGACTCCCGATGCGCCGAACCTGCCTTTCACCCTCGTCGAGGAGTTCTGCCGTGCCTTGGCTTCGAACCTGCGGGCCAACATCCACGTCGAGCTGCTCTACGGTCGCGACGGCCACCACATTGCCGAAGCGATTTTCAAGGGTCTGGCCCGTGCCTTGCGCGACGCCTGTGAAATCGATCCCCGGGTAAAAGGCATCCCGAGCACCAAGAACGCGCTGTGAATGTCGCATTGATCGATTACGGCGCGGGAAACCTGTGCAGTGTGGCGAATGCCTTGCGCTCGATCGGTGTCGATCCGCGGATTGTTACCACTCCCGAGGGGCTTGAGGGGGCGACCCATCTGGTGTTGCCCGGTGTCGGCTCCTTCGGCGACTGCATGGCGCAGTTGCAACAGCGCGGGCTGGTGGACTCGATCCGCGACTGGGCTCGATCGGGCAAACCCTATTTGGGCATTTGTCTCGGCTACCAGTTGTTGTTCGATTCCAGTGAGGAAAGCCCCGGAGTCGAAGGCTTGGGGGTCTTGCCGGGAAGCGTCAGGCGCTTTCAGGAGTCGCCGGGTCTCAAGATCCCGCACATGGGCTGGAATTCCGTCTCGCCGCGCAGGAACGGTCAGGGGATGTGGCAGGGGCTGGGTGAGGAACCGTATTTCTATTACGTCCACTCGTATTTTCCCGTGCCTGCTGATCGCGCAGCGATTGCCGGGGAAACGTCCTATGGCAAGGACCGCTTCGCCGCGGCTGTCGAGCAGGGCAAACTCTGGGCCTGCCAGTTCCACCCGGAAAAAAGCCAGGATGCGGGGATCGCATTGATCCGCAATTTCCTCGCGCTCTGAGCGAGTGGGTCGGCCTCGGGATGTCATTTTGACGAAAACCCCGCATATTCTGCGTGTGCAGCACTGGTTGTTGACGCCCGGGGGATTGCATGCACAATCCCGCCCCGCCGGGCGGAAAGAGCCGCGTAGGCATCCCCAACACTACTGTCATGACTACTATTGCCATCAACGGATTCGGCCGTATCGGCCGCCTTGTCTTCCGCGCACTTGTCGAGCAAGGCCATCTCGGAACCACGTTCAATGTCGTCGCTGTCGGCGACATCGTTCCTGCGGACAACCTTGCCTACCTCCTCAAATACGATTCCACCCAAGGTCGTTTCAACGGCACCGTGTCGTCCAAGAAATCCTCTCCTTCGCTCGAAGAGGATGACGTCATCGTGGTCAACGGTCACGAGATCAAGGTCGTCAGCGCCCGCACTCCCGATGGTCTGCCCTGGAAGGATCTCGGCGTGGAAGTCGTGATCGAATCGACCGGCCTGTTCACCGATGCGGAAAAGGCCAAGGGCCACATCGCCGCCGGTGCCAAGAAAGTCATCATCTCCGCTCCTGCCAAGGGCGAGGACGGCACCTTCGTGGTGGGCGTCAACGACCAGGACTACGATCCTGCCAAGCACCACATCATCTCCAACGCCAGCTGCACCACCAACTGCCTGGCTCCGCTGGTCCACGTGTTGCTCAAGGAAGGATTCGGCATCGCCGAAGGCCTGATGACCACCGTGCACTCCTACACCGCGACCCAGAAAACCGTCGACGGTCCGTCGAAGAAGGACTGGAAGGGTGGCCGCAGCGCAGCGATCAACATCATCCCGTCGACCACCGGTGCCGCCAAGGCTGTGGCTCTGGTTTGCCCGGAAGTCAAAGGCAAGCTCACCGGCATGGCCTTCCGCGTTCCGACACCGACGGTTTCGGCGGTTGACCTCACCGTCAAGACCGTCAAGGAAACCTCGCTGGCCGAAATCAAGGCGGCACTCAAGAAGGCTTCCGAAACCTACCTCAAGGGCATCCTCGCCTACACCGAAGACGAAGTGGTCTCCACCGACTTCATTCACGACAAGAACTCTTCGATCTTCGACGCGGGTTCCTCGATCGAACTCAACTCGACCTTCTTCAAGCTGGTCAGCTGGTATGACAACGAGTGGGGTTACTCCAACCGCGTCATCGACCTGCTCACCGACGTGGTCAAGAAGGGCATCTGAGTCCTGACGTCGCCACTGACGAATCTCAAACCGGCGGTCCTGATGGGCCGCCGGTTTTTTGTGATCCAAGGGCAGGGTCATGTTGACAAAATGACCGCAGGCGCCGGAACGGGAACATGGACCGCGGATTTGTTCCCGCGACTTGCCGGCGGCAGTCCGCCCCGATCCGCGTTGCGGAATGGATCATGGGATTGCCGAAGGTCGTGCAAGCCCCATTTGGCATATGGCCCGGTGCTCTGGGGCAAGCTGAAGCTCGCGGTCCGTTAGATGCCCGGGCCCGGCAGCGGCCGCATCATCAGCAGGCGCAGGCCGTTCAGACAGACCAGGACCGTGCTGCCCTCATGGCCGATGACACCGAGCGGCAGTGCCAGGGTGAAGCCGAGCGTGCCTGCGATCAGAATGACGATGACCGCGCTGGAAAAAACGAGGTTCTGTACCAGGACCCGGCGTGCGCGCCGGGTGTGGTCGAGCAGGCGCGGAATGTGGTCGAGCTTGTCTCCCATGAGGATGACATCGGCGGTTTCCATGGCGACATCAGTGCCGGCCGCACCCATCGCGACGCCGATGTCGGCCACTGCGAGGGCGGGGGCATCGTTGACCCCGTCGCCGATCATCATCACCCGTCCACCTTCCTTGAGTTGGCGGATAACCTTGAGCTTGTCCTCGGGAAGCAGTTCCGCATGGACCTCGTCGACCCCGGACTGTCTGGCGATGGCCTCGGCCACGAGCCGCTGGTCGCCGGTCAGCATCACGACCTTGCGCACGCCGAGTCGTTTGAGCTGCTGGGTCAGCCTCTTGGCTCCCGGCCGGAGGGTGTCGGCGAGGGCGAGAACGGCAAGAACGGCGATCTTGCCACCTTCGCGCGCGCCGAGCCAGACACAGGTTTTGCCGTCGCCCTGGAGCGTGGCCGCCGCCGCTTCAAAATCCGCGATGCCTTCGGCCCCGAGTTCGCGGAACGAGCGTTCGCTGCCAATCAGGTAACGGCCGTCGCCGACCGTCGCCTCGGCTCCTTTGCCAGCTGTCGACTGGAAGCCGCCGGCTTCCGGAATGGCCACACCGAGCGACTTGGCCTTGCTGACGATGGCATCTGCCAGCGGGTGTTCCGACTTCGCTTCGACACCGGCGGCGATGCCTAACAGTTTGAGTACGGTTTCGGGAGGCGGGCCGGATTCGAGATCGAGGGTTCCTTCGCGCCTGACCCAGTGGGTGAGGGTTGGTTTGCCGACGGTGAGCGTGCCGGTCTTGTCGATGGCGATGGTGTCGATGTGGGCGGCACGTTCCATGTGGGATCCGCCCTTGATCAGGATGCCCTGGCGGGCGGCACCGCCGATGGCGGATAGCACGGTGGCGGGAGTGCTGATGATCAGCGCGCAGGGAGAGGCGACGACCATGATGGTCATTGCGCGGTAAAATGCCTCGGAGAACGATTCGTCCTGAAAGGCGTAGGGGACGAAAAACACCGCGGCGGTGAATGCGATCACGCCCATCGCGTAGTATTGCTCGGCGCGTTCGAGGAAGCGCTGGGTTTCGGATTTTTCCGCCTGCGCCTCGGCGACGAGCTTGACCATGCGTGCCAGTGTCGAGTCCTCGCTGCGTTTGGTGACGCGGAGTTCGATGCCGCCCCGCTGGTTCATCGTGCCGGTGAACAGCAGGCTGCCGACGGATTTTGAAACCGGCATCGATTCGCCGGTAAGCGAGGATTCGTCGACGTGGGTGCTGCCTTCGACCAGGATCCCGTCGATCGGGATCTGCTCGCCGGGGCGCACGATGACGATGTCGCCGATCTCCAGGTCCTCGACCGGCAGCTTGAGGGTCGAGCCGTCGCGTTTCACCAGGGCCTGGCTGGGGCGCAGCGTAAGGAGGGACTCGATCGCGCGCTGGGTGCGGTTGAGCGCATGGTTTTGCAGGACATTTGAAAAGCTGAACAGAAAGAGCAGCAGGGCGCCTTCGAAGGGATGGCCGATCCAGGCAGCGCCGAGCGCCGCGAGAACCATGAGGACATCGACATCGAGCACGCGTTCCTTCAAGGAGGCGAAGGCGGAGCGCACGCCCTCTTGTCCGGCGAAGAGGTAGGCGGCGGTGTAGAGTGCCTTGACCAGCCACGGAATGCCGGAAAGATGTTCGGCAAGCAGTCCGCCGATCAGGAACACGAAGCCGAGGGCGCAGGAGATCTCGTCGTTGAGCTCGCCGGCCCGCATGCGTTGCCACAGGGAGGGTTTCGGTTCGGCGGGCTTGGCAATCGCTTGGATCTTCGCACCGGTCTCACGCAGTTCGGCTTCCAGACGGGCGTCGGATTTTTTATCGGAATCGAAGGTGACCGACAGGATCCTGCCGACGTAGGTGGCGGTGGCGCGGCGGACGCCCGGAATGCGG
>CBFGOB010000184.1:0-5724 GCA_965650215.1 uncultured bacterium
AGGCCCTCCCATGAAACCGGGCAGGAGGCCAAACCCAACATCAAGCCCTGCGGCGGCGCAATAGCGCCAACAAGCCTAGCCCACCTAACAGCGCGACTCCTGGCTCGGGAATCGCCGTCACGTAGTTCAGGACCAACGCGTTGTTGCTGCCGTTCACACCAAGACTCCAGGTCCCCGCCCAAGTCGGCGAGGATGTGAACGCCGACGTATCGATTGTCCAGAAGTCCGCATCGAAACCACTGATCGTGCCGGTGGTGGTCAGGAGGTCCCAGGAACGGTTGACCTCCGAGAAATTCGGGACCAGTCCGGAATCATTGCCCGCGGTGAGCGAGATGAGGTCCAACACGTAGCTGCCGGCAGCCAGGCCCGTGAGCGTCAAATCCCCCAGGATTGCGATCTGGTCGAAGTCGGTGCCGGCGGTGGTTCCGGTGAAGTCGTTGGTTTCCCATGCATAGGTGAAGGACGACCAGGTCTGGCTGACGCCATAGGTCTGGATGCCCGGGCTGTTGCCAGGGGCAAGCACGTCGTCGGTGGAGTCGAGGTTCACGGCAACGCCGATCGTGCCGCCGCCGCTGATCGTGCCGCCATTGTTGGTGATGCCGACACCGAGTGCGGTGGAGGAGTTGTATTTGAACTCGGCTCCCGCAGCGATGGTGATGCCCGACGTGGCATTGATCTCTCCCGTGCCGGAAACTTCCAGGGTTCCGCCGCTCACGGTGGTGGCCCCGCTGTAGCTGTTGACTCCCGTGAGCGTGAGCGTCCCGCTGTTATCCTTCACCAGCGCGCCCGTGCCGCTGATCACGCCGCCCAAGGTCTGGGTGGCGCTGCTGTTGAACCTGAGGGTGCCGGAGTTCGTGGAAGCGATCGAGATGTTGCCCGCGTAGTTGCCGACCCCTGCCGAGACGTTGCCCAGCGTGCCGCCACCGCCGACTTCCAAAGTGCCGCCGCTGATGGTGGTGGTGCCCGTGTAGGTGTTGGCACCCGAGAGGGACCAGGTGCTGGCATCGTCGCGCTTGATCACGGAAATGATCGCCTTGTTCGCAATCGGCGCGATGTCCTGGATGATGCCTTGAATCTCGTTGGCCGCACCGGTGTAAGATCCACCCAGTTCCAGCGAGCGGTTGGCAACCGCGATTTCATTCGTGGTGATGAATTCGGATGCCGTGAAGGTGAGCGCACCCGTACCATCGTTGATGATGATGCCCGAGGCGCTGTTGCCCGTTCCGCTGGTGTAATCGTTGATCTGGATCGGCCGGTCGGTCGTGTCTCCCGCCCCTACGTAGCGTAGCGTGCCGGCGGTATTGAAGTAACCGAGCTGCAGGATGTTGTTCATGCCAACCGAACTGGCAGTGTCCAGATTCTTCAGCGATGCCACTTCCAGCGTTCCCGTGCGCACGGTGGTTTTGCCAGTGTAGGTGTTGTTGTCGCCGAGGATCCATTTGCCGGCCTCCCATTTTTCCAAACTCACCACGCCCGAACCGTTGGCGCTGTTGCCGATGACACCCGAGAAGGCGTTGTCGCCGGCGTTCACCCCGCCAAGCCGGAAAGTCCTCCCATTGTTGCCAATGTTCGCGAGCAAATCCTGTGAAAAGCTCATCGTCACACCCGCGTTGGTTGAATCGTTGTCAAGCGCGCCGGACTGATTGTTCAACACCAGTTGGCGGCTCGCGAAATTCATGCTCACGCCACCATTTCTGAGTCGCAGCAAAGCATTGTTGAGGAGGATTTGCTGATCGCTGTCAGCCAGACTGTTGAACTCGGCCGCTTTGGTGCTCGTGGGATCGATTCCAGGCCCGGTGATGGACAAGGTTCCCGTAAAGGTGTTGTTGTTGTTGCGGAATTCCAGTTCGGAATTTCCACCAATCGAAAGATTCAAGGTGGTCGTGCTGTCACCGGCAAGGACGCCCGAGTGGAAAGAGTCATAGTAGAAGGATGCCGCGTTCATGGTCGCAGTGACTCCCGAGTTGATGGTGATGTTGGCGCTGAAGTCCTTGCTCGCATTATATACCTTCGTGAACGTGGCATTCCCCGTGAAGACCAGGTCGGCATCACCCAGAGCTTCCGAGCGCGCATACAAGGTGCCGCCCGCAATGTTGATGTCGCCGCTCAGGCTGCTGGTGGTGCTTTCCAGTCCCAGCCATCCACTGCCGGTCTTGGTAAAGCCGTTGGTTCCCGCCAGCGCGGAGGTGATGACCGGATCGGTGGTGTTGCTGGTCCCCACGGTCGAATGGATGATCGCACCGGAAGCGAGCGTGAGCGTGTTGCCCGCGATGACATAACCCGCGGTATTGAACGTGATGCCGCCGACCGTGATCGCCTCCTGAAGCGTGACGGTGCCCGCCGTGCCTTGAAAGACGGCGGTATCGTTGTTGAGGTTATTCCAGATCGCCTGATCATAAGGGCCTCCAGAAACGGTGCCCCAAACTTGGTTGGTCGTGTCCCAATTGCCCGCGCCGGACCAATAAAGGTCACTCGCAGAGGAAGTGGAAACGGCGGCCAAGGCAGCGCCGATGGCCGCCAGAGCATGACGAAGGCGAGGCAAGGTTTTCATTGGGTTTTCGGGGGGTATGGGTGAACAAAGCGACATGGGCCGGGGGGCATGCCGGAAATGTCATGCGGTCAGACGCACCGACCGGTGTCCCGCAGGGCCACGGCCGCATGCCGGGAAACATGCGGCCGGAAGGGTTTGCCGAAGTGCATGACCATACGAAAGCCGATCGCGGCTGTACTGGCAAAAGACATAGCGCGTGGTGTTCCGCCGCATCGCCATGTGGCGAAAATCACTACATGGCGCCTTCAGCCCGCGGTTCTCGTCTCAATTCCGCTCCTTGACCCACTGGCCGGCCCTGAGCACCACTTCGGCGGCACTGCGAAGGCCCAGCTTCTCTTTGATCCGTGCCCGGTAGGTGTCCACAGTGCTTTCCCCCAAATGCAGAAGTTTGGCGATCTCCTTGACCGAGCGGCCATGGCCGATGAGCTCGAAAACCTCCAATTCGCGGTCTGCGAGCAGCTCCACGCCGCTCTGGCCGGCATGGGCGGCTCCACCGATGGCGACCCGCTTGATGATTTTCGCGGCCAACTGCCTGCTGACATAGACATCGCCAGCCAGCACGGTCCGAATCGCCTCAATGACCACCGAGGAGGCCTCGTTCTTGGTGAGGTAACCGCGAGCACCGGCACGCAGCGCACGCTCGGCATAAAGATTTTCATCATGCATCGAAAGCACGAGCACCGGAACGTCGATGCCCTGGGACTTGATGTCCTTGATCAATTCCAATCCGCTTATTCCGCGCAAAGAAATGTCGACGATCGCAATGTCGGGAAGCGTGTCACGGATCAAGTGCATCGCCTGCTGGACATTGTCCGCCTCGCCGCAGACCTGCATGCCCAGCTGCTTGTTGATGAGATGTGCCATGTGCTCCCGGAGCATCGGGTGATCCTCCACCAGCAGGATGCGGGCCTGCTTCAACGGCTGGCTGTCAGCGGCTTCCGTCATCATGGGGTGGTTTCTTGATGCTGCAGGCGCAGGACACCTGCGTGCCGCCCGTGGGATTCCTGCGGATTTCAAGGATCCCGCCAAGCGCCTGACAGCGGTATTCCAAGGTCTTCATTCCCATCCCCTTACTTCCCTGGTGCTGCTCGGGCAATCCAATACCGTCATCGGCCACCGTCAGCCTCACGGTGTCGCCTTCGCGACCCAGGGAAATTTGAATGCTGGTGGCACGGCTGTGATGCAACGCGTTGTTGAGCGCCTCTTGGGCGATGCGGTAGAGATGCAGGGCCGCTTCCGGATCGACCATCTGCGCGCCCGAGCCATCATGGAACGACACGTCCTTGCCGGTGAGGCGCTTCGCCGTCTGGGCAAGCTCGTCCAATGCCCCCTCAAGCTCGGTTCCTCCCGAAAGCACCGGACACACACCACGCGCCAGATCCCGCGCCTGCTCCACGGAGTCGTGCAACAGTTCCTCGATCTCGAGAGCTTTCCCGGCCTCGGGCCGCTGATGCGCAGACAAATCGTCAGCCAAGGCCCGGGCGGCGAAACCGATCGCCGTCAGTTGCTGGCACAATCCATCATGCAAATCGCGCCCGATCCGCCGCTGTTCGCGCTCGCCTGCTTCAACAATTTCACGCTCCAGCCGCCGCATTTTCCGGAGCATCGCAATCAGGGCCTTATCCGCCTCCTGCCTGGCGCGGATGGCGTTCCCGCCGAGCGCAACGAGCACAAAATACACCGTGCGGCCCAGCGAGGCCCAATGGTAGCTCCATGGCTGGCTGTAGGGATGACCCTCCCGATTCGCCAGCCACCAAATCACTCCGCACACCAAAGCAAGCACCACGGCAAGCCGTCTCCGGCCCTGCCACACCACCATCAGGAGTGGAACCGCATAAAACACGAACAGGCTCAGCTCCCAGCCGGTGGCATAATCCACCCAGCCGATCCCAACCATCAGCAACAAGGCTCCACCGATGACGAGCTTCCGTCTGCGCGGAAACTCCGCCTCTGCGGATGAAGGGTCGGTGAAGATCAATGGGTTCGGAGATTCCATGACCGTGGTTTGGACGGTTTACACGCGCGCCTGCCTCAGAGAAAGACACATGGTGTTGCGCCCGGGGCTGAAGTCACTAGGATCCAGCGTTTTGCGATCGGATGCCAGCATTTTAGCGATCTGAGCCGCGTTGCCTGCCACCGCTCCATCCGCAGCAAGGGTAGGGACCCTTTGGCTCAAAGTGGCGGCGGTTTCACTTCGAATGATCGGATTGCGGACCATTCCTGTCTGCTGCCCAACCCGCGTTCCCCGACCTCCATCTCAAGCTCCGCCGAGCGCCCGCTGGTGGCACTCCCGCAGGTAGGCGCAGGCCTTGGTGAGGGCCGCGGACAAGGCCTCGGGCGACGGGTGGCCGTGCAGGAAGGGGTTGACGAAGCCCTGATAGTCGATTTCCGCCAGAGCCTTGATCCATGGCGTGAAATCCGCGGGCCCGTGGCCAGGGAGCTGGTTCATGTCATCGGCCGACTGCCAGGCATAGAAGAACCACAACTGCGAACCTGCCGTGCGGATCACGTCTTCGACCTTGGCCCTGAGATTCTGCAGGTGGAAGGGGGCAATCGCCAGCCCCAGCTGCTGCGGGGCCGGATTGAGATCGACGAAGGCCTTGAACGAGTCGGGCGTGCTGAGCAGCGTGCTGTGGTGGTTTTCAATCGCAAGCCGCGCCTTGGTTTCGGCCGCTTTCTCGATCTGCGGTTTCAGCGCCTCGAAAAACGCACGCATCTTCGCCGTGAGGTTTTCCGGCGTGACCTGCGTGTATTCCGATCCGCGCACCACCACGCCTCCTCCGAAGCGGCCGATGAAATCCGCATAGGCGGGAAACCCGACCGGTTCCTGTTTTCCCGTGTAGGCGGTGAAAGCGGCCAGCGACAGCTGGTGCCTGGCCAGCAGGGCTTTCAACCCCTCGGGGCCGAGGCGCGCAACGACATCGGCGAGGTGGGTGCAGGTGTCGAAGGGACACCAGATGTCAATGCCCTCGAAGCCGAGGCGTGCGGCGGACGCGCAGACGTCCTCGATCGGCAATCCTGCCAGCATGACCGAGGAGAATGCCAGCTTCATCCGCCATGCGGAGGACGGCGCGGCCTGCGCCTGCGTCGCCACTCCCAATGCCGCCGCAGCCGAAGCGCGGAGGAACTGGCGGCGGTCGATCACGGGCTGAAATGCAAGGTCTGCGGGTTTC
>CBFGOB010000185.1:0-5720 GCA_965650215.1 uncultured bacterium
GCGGCGCTCATCTGTCCTCACTCGCTACCCCGATGCCAGAAGACCCCCCGCAAGGGGAGGTCTTTTGAATGGTCGGGGCGGCGGGATTCGAACCCACGGCCTCCTCGTCCCGAACGAGGCGCGCTACCAGACTGCGCTACGCCCCGACTGAAAGGCGCTTGGCCAGATGCACTGACCGGCGCAAGCAATCCCGATTTGCCGACACTGCGCAAGCGGAAATTCAGCCACAGCGGCGGGATTGACGATCTTCCAGATCGCCCAAGCTGGATACAGGGCCCAGCTCCGGCCTCTGGAAGGAATCAACGCGCGGATTCAGACGGCCAGCCCCCTTGGTGCGCGTTCCCATCGCGCAGCCGTGGAAAGCCAGCGGCAAAAGATGCCCTTCCGGCGCGAGGGGGCTACCGGAATCCCGGATGGGCTGCGGCTCGTCCCTTGGTGCGGAACGGGCATGCCAGGTAGCGCGCCCTCGCCGAGGGCGCAGACGGAAAGGGTCGCGGACGGAGAGGTCCGGATCTCCGATTCCCCGGAGTCTCCCAATATAATATATAAATTCAATAGACATTTATATATAAACTCAATTATGGCCATTGCCGTGCTGCGGCGCGTAAGGAGCGAAAACATCCCAGGATCATGAAAGCGTGTAATCTGTTGTCGAAGGTCGCGGTGGCGGGGCTCTGGGCTTGCGGCATGCTGTCTGCGGAGCCGGTGGCGCAGCCGCAGATCGGGCTGACGGAGAATGCGGACCGAACCTGGCAGGCGGCGTGGCAAGGGGTGCAGGGACGGACCTATTTCCTGCAGTGGAGCAACGACCTCAAGACCTGGCGCTACACTCCCGACATCGAGTTCGGCGACTCCCCCTCGCCGTGCACCGTCGATCCGAAGGGGGCGAAACGCTACATGATGCGGTTGGTCTATGAGGACCAGCCGTCGGTGACCACCAAGGAGCAGGCGAGGATGGCGGACTTCGACAGCGACGGCTTGGCGAACCACCTCGAAGTCGGGGCTGCAGGCGGCAATCCCTTCAAGAGTGACACCGACGACGACGGCATGCCGGACGGCTGGGAGCATGCGCAGGGCCTGCAGGTGGGGGTTGCCGATGCCGATGGCGACCGGGATCGGGACGGTCTGGCCAACCTCGGGGAATTCATGGCGGGCACGCGGGCGGATTTCTACGACTCCGATGGCGACCGCTTTGGCGACGGCTTCGAACTGGCCCATGACGGATATGATCCGCTGGTCGACGACCCCGCGGGCCGCGATAGCGATGGTGACGGGGCCAGCGATCTCAGGGAGCTTTCAAGCGGCGGCAACCCGTGGCTGGCGGACACCGATGGCGACGGGATCGGCGATGCGCAGGAATTCGCGGCGGGCACGGATGTCAAGGACCCGGCAAGCCGGCCCTTTGATCCACGCAGTGCTTTCGGCGTGGCAATTGATGACGCGGAAGCCCAGCCGATCGGTGATCTGATCGGCACCCAATACGCAGTCGGCCTCGACTACCGGATTGAGGTCAACCTACGCGACGATCTCCAATGGTTCGGGCCGCCACCGGGAAAGTTTTACACCGAGCAGGAGGCCTGGCGGATGCATGTGAGTGACGGGCAGTTCGTCGACACCGATCCGAATCCCTATGCGGTGCAATCGCCATACGGTGGGACGTCTTACCAGCTTCCCTACCAAACGGTGGGTGCAACGCTCAAGCTGGCGCGGGGCAAGTGCCACGAGATCTGGCTCGAGCACCTCGGGGTCGCGGGCAGGGCTGCCGGTGGAATCAATGATGACCCTTCGCCCGACTACAAGCACGTCCTGGTGGTGAACGCGCCGGACTTTCTGGTGCTCACGGAAAACGTCAACATTCCACCGCGATCGTTCATATCGCAGGAAACGGGTGCGGTCGGCTACGACTGGCGTTCGCGGCGGAATTATCTGATCCCGCTGGCGGGTGCGGATTACTCGAAAAGTTTCACCGGTGGCGACGCGACCGGCACCGCCTACCGCAAGCTGTCGGCTTACGGCCGGCCGATGCCCGACGCGCCGCCGGAGGGTCAGGCGGAGACGGATGTGGCGATGGAGGACACCTTTGTGGATGCCTTTGACCTGAGCCTGCATCATGACACCTCGTTTGTCTCGGTGCCGCTGGCGGCGAGCGACCTGAGATTGGAAGTCACGGCCTCGTTGCGCGAAACGAACTGGTCGAGCCGCAGCGGCCTCCGGCCGAATGAGGACCTGACCTCACCCTTCGGCATCTGCTGGAGCTCGAATCTTTGCGCTTACATCGAGGTGGTGGAATCGCTGGGGGATGTGACGACTGCGCCGATCTCGGTGAATGTCGTCGATGAGGGCGGACGCTCGCAGCGTTTTGGCACGAAGGATCTGGAGGAATTTTTCCCTTGGCCGTCGACGCTTGTCGACAAGAAGACCTATCTCAACCGGCTGGTGAGGTCGGGGGAGGATCTGGTGCTGCACAAGAAGTTCGGTAGCAAGCTGACCTACCGGCCCTGCGATGCGTGGTTTGTCTATTCCGGCGACCGCCTGGAAGGCGGGCCGACGGCAACGCGCCATCGCTACTGGCGGCTAGCGGAAGTAGAGGACCGCTATGGCGTGAAAGTCGCCTACGACTACGGCACGAGTTCGTATTCGCTGATTCCGGAAACGATCGCCGCCGTCGGCCGTCCGGGCCAGCAGCTGACGGTTGAGCGCAGCCGCAACGGCCGGCGCGTGCTTTCCATTCTCGATCCGAAGGGCAACCGGACGACCTTCCACTATGCCGACCGGGTGATGAACGTGCCCTCGGCGGCCGTGGCTTTTCCCTATCAGGAACTTCAGCGCGTCGGCTTTCCAGGTGGTGAGGAATCCGAGCGCTACACCTACGAGGTCGTGAGCGACCAGGAGCTGGGCGGGGTCGTGACCGAGCACCTGCATGCGAATGTCGCATCAATCCAGCGCGACGGCAGCGAGCGCCTCGAGATTTCCTACGCCTTCGACCGCTCGCGCAAGTGGTACCGGTATTCGTATGGTGACGGCCGCATTGCGATCGCGGCGGATCTCGGGACCCTGCCGGATTCGATCGAGGACCGCGCCCAGGATTTCGTGAGCGGCTTCAATGCGAAGCGCCATGCGTATTCGACGATGCGCACCCAGTATGGTGTGCCGCGGCGGGTGGTGTCGATCGGTTGGCCGTCGATGGGCATCCAGTCGTTCTTTGGCAAGTCGCCTGAGAGCGTCACTGAATTCGGCCCGGGTTTCAAGGCGGTGAGTGTGACGGAGGTCACCGATGCGGCGGGCAAGCGCTACCGTTACCGCTTTGGCGGGGTTGAGGGAGAAGTGGTCGAGCCGAACTCCACGACTTTGGGCGGCAGCACCTCTGTGTCGACCGACTGGATGCTGTTCTACAAGAGCATGGCCATCGAATACCTCAATCCTGCCGGGGAGCTGTTGGGCTCGGAGTCCTTCGAGTTTGATCCGGCCTCGGGGCTGAGCCTGAGCCGCATGGTGGATTTCTGCGGCAACGAGACGCGGTGGGATTTCGGTGAGGCCAGGCCGGAGGGCGCAAGGATCAAGCTCGAGTCGCGCACGGACTTTCTGACGGCTTGGGCGGATCCGGATGCGAAGACCGACGCGCTGGGACGGCGTGAATCCTATCGCTATGGTGATTTCCGGATGCTGACGCGGAGCGTCGATGTCCATGGTACGGCGACGGATTACGATGTCGACGAACTCGGCCGGCGCAGGTCGATGACGGTGACGGATGCTTCGGGGCTCGTGTTGCAGAAGGAACGCTATGAATATGAGAATGCGGATTTTCCAGCGTTCATGACGCGCAAGACGCGTGAGGTCGTCGCCGGCTCGGGATCGGGCAGGGCTTGGGAGGTCGACTTGGTCACCGAGCAGGTTGCGGATGCCTACGGGCGCGTGTGGAAGGAGATCGTCGATCCGGGCGGCCTGGCGCTGACCACCACGCATGCCTACGACCTCAACAACCAGATCGTGAGCACCCGTGATCCGCGCTCGTTGCTCACGGCTTTTGCCTATGACGAGCGTTCGCGTTTGGTCAAGGTCACGAATCCGGACCTGAGTTTTCGTGAGATCCGCTATGACGCAAGCGGCCTCAAGCGTGCGGAAATCGATGAGTTGGGGCAGATGAGCGTTTACGATCGCGACGGCTTGGGGCGGATCCTGAGGGAAGTGCGCGACCTCGATGGCGATCGCGCGATCAGCGCCGGAGATCTGGTCACGCAGATGGTTTACAATGCGGTTGGCAAGGTGGTGAAAGTGATCGAGCCCCGCGGCTTCGCGTCGGTGACGGTTTATGACGACCTTCATCGGCCGGCCCATGTGTTTGGCGGTGTGCCTGCGGCTCTGGCGACCGGGGATCTGGCGATCCTTTCGGCGATGGCATCGGCTTCGCGCGAGATCAAACAGGAAAGCACGACTTACGATACGGCGGCGAATTGCGGAGGTGGCTTGCTGCGCGAGTTCAAGCCGACGCGGGTCGTGCATCACGGGGCGGTGGTGACCGACAAGGATCAGATTGCGGGCAACGAGGCGACGACGCTCACGGACACCGCGACGTACGATGCGGTCTATCGGCCGCTGACGACCAGCGTCGAATTCCGTGCCGGGATGCATCAGGTCACGACCATGGCCTACGGCCTCGACGACGGAGCACCGGATGACGGGCGCGAGACCCGGATTTCAAGCGTCACCGACACGAATGGCAAGGTCGTGCGCACCACTGCCGACGGCTTGGGCCGTCCGGTCGAGGTGATTGACGGCCATGGCTTGGCGGATGCCTCATTGGTCAACGTCGCGACGACCCGCTACTCGAGCACTGGATTCGCCTGGTTGGTGATCGATCCGCTCGGCAGGCACACGGAAACCGAATATGACGCGGCCGGCCGTGCGCTGCGGGTGTGGCAGCCGGACCCGGAAACGGGAGCGGTGAGCGATCAATCGCCGGTGTCGCAGGCGGTCTACGATGCGAATGGCAATGTCGTCGCGAGAATCGACGCCATGGGCCGCCGTTCAGATTACGATTTCGACGATCGCGGCCGTCAGTGGCGGGTGCGTGGTCCTGCGGTGACCGACGCCCGCAATCCGGATGCGCCGGTGGCGGGCGTCAGGCCGACGCAGACGACCGCATACGATGCGGTGGGCAATCCGGTCGCCGTGACCGATCCGCGCGGTGCGGTCACCCGGACCTTTTACGACCGGGCCAACCGCCGGATCGCGGTCCGGACGAATCCGGTGAATGGCGCGCCATCCGCGGACCTCGATGGTGCCGGGGCCCAGGACGTGACGACCCTGATGCAACTGGATCCCGGCGGCCTGGTCCTCACC
The DNA here is from genome assembly GCA_965650215.1 of uncultured bacterium. Taxonomy (GTDB): domain Bacteria; phylum Verrucomicrobiota; class Verrucomicrobiia; order Verrucomicrobiales; family Akkermansiaceae; genus Luteolibacter. Next base: position 5,341 of record CBFGOB010000185.1, read on the forward strand.
GCGACGGACGGCAATGGCAATCTCACCCGCAATGCTTACGACGGATTGGGCCGCCTGGTGGCGACGCTGTGCGATCCTGTTGATGGAGACCCGCCCAATCCCTCGGCCGAGGGTTTCGATGCCGCAGCGGTGCGGGCCTCGGGCGCGATGCTGGTGACCAACCGTTACGACGATGCCGGGCATCTGGTCGAGGTGACGGATGGCAAGGGTCAGCGCACGGCATTCACGCATGACGGCTTGAACCGCCAGACCGCGGAGATCCGTGACCCCGGCACGGCGGTCGAGAGGGTCGACGTGGTTTCCTACGATGCGATCGTGATGAAGGAGCGGATCGACGCTGCCGGGCGGCGGACAGTTTATCATTACGATGCCCAATCCCG
>CBFGOB010000186.1:0-5717 GCA_965650215.1 uncultured bacterium
CCATGTGGCCAACCTCTTCGGCAAAGGCCGTGTAACAGTCGGCACAGCCGAAGCGACGCACCCGACGCAGGTCATCCAGGATGAATCCGCAGGACGGACACCTGCGGACCATGCCGGACGGCCCCGGATTCACCGCAACCGGGACGCTCTGCCCCAGCGCGGCCGACATGCCGCCCAGCAGCAGATCCGCCATCGAGAAACCGGTCGGATCCGTGACTCCCCGCTCCTTGGCGCAAGGTTCGCAAAGGCAAACCTTCTTCATCTGCCCTTCCACCAACTGGGTCAGGAAGACGGTCGCCTTGTGGTCACAAAAATCACACTTCATTCGGAACGAAAAAAATCGATTGCTTCAGCTTATCGGGGTTCCGGTGCTGATGGCAAGTTCATGAAATGCCTTCATGAACTTCTTGGTCAGCACGCCGGGCAGGCCGGAGCCGATCTTGCGGCGGTCCAATTCCACCACTGGAATCACCTCGGCCGCGGTCCCGGTCAGGAAACACTCGTCCGCGGTGAAAATGTCGTAGCGGGTCAGCGAGCGCTCCTGCACCGGCACGCCCATCGTTCCGGCAAGCTCGATGATGACCCCGCGGGTGATGCCGTCGAGGGCACCATCGCTGATCAATGGGGTGAGCAGGACTCCCTGCTTGATGAGAAACAGGTTGTCGCCGGTGCACTCGGCAACATAGCCCTGTTCGTTGAGCATCACGGCTTCCAAGGCATTCGCCTGGATCGCTTCGACCTTGGCCATGATGTTGTTGAGGTAATTGAGCGACTTTACCTGCGGCATGAGGGCGGCGGGTGCCGGGCGGCGGGTGGCGCAGGTGATGATGGCCAGGCCATTCTCGTAGTATTCCTTCGGATACAGCTGGATGCTTGAGGCAATGATGAACATCGAGGGCCTTGGGCAAAGGTAGGGATTGAGGCCCAATCCACCCGTCCCGCGGGTGACGACGAGGCGGATGTAGCCGTCGGCCAGCCCGTTGGCAGCGATCGTCTCACAGGTCGATTGGCAGACCTCCTCCTCGGTCCATGGCAGGTCGAGGACAATCGCCCGCGCGGAGTCGAAAAGGCGGCGGATGTGCTCCTCCAGGCGGAACACCCGGCCATTGTAAAAGCGGATGCCTTCAAAGACCCCGTCGCCATAAAGCAAACCATGGTCAAAGACCGAGATCTTCGCATCCGATTCATCCACCAGTTTTCCGTCGAGCCAGATTTTCATGTGAGTTGGGGCAAAAGGTAGGTGCCCGCACCCAAGTGGCAAGCGGAAGATGAGCTGGAATCGAAGTCCGGGGCGTCCAGCGGCCAATGCGTCGGGCGCGGCGTGCAGACACCCGGCTCAACACCCCGCCCCCCGGGGCGGGATCACGGATTGACCTGCGGATCGGTGAGCTCGGACCAGTTGATTTCCCCCTGCTCGAGACGACGCAGCTCACTCAGATAGATCGCTTCCTCGTTTTTCGGATCCAGTTCGGTGGCCAGCTCGTAAAGGTAGCGGGCAAGCCGCAAATTGGCATGGCCACTCTGCTTTTCGAGCATCTGCCCGCGGGCGAACAGCAAACGGGAGAAGCTTTCCGGCAAAAGCCCGGCATCAACCGCCTCGGGGACGAGGCCTCTGCCCAATTGGAAATTCGCCACCACCGCGCGCTTGTTGCGCGGCGACAGGTGCAAGGCGAGAGCCATCATGCGCCGCGCCCACATCATGTTTGCCACCGAAGCGGGCTCTTTGCGGATCCGACCGACCGCCAGGCCGGCGAGATGATCGGCATATTCCTCGCGCTCGGCATCCAACATCCCCATCTCACGGGGAAAAAGGCTCTGCGTGATTTTCAAGGGCTGCCACTCCGTACGCTGCCCCTTCGGTTCGGCATGGGCGAACCCCAGCAGCAGGCAAACGGCGGCCACGGCTTGCCAGAATCGATCCATGGATTTAAACCATCCCGATCCGAACCCTCTTGGCAAGTGGCAATTCCGCATCCGCCTTCCAACAAATCCGAACTGCGCCGGGCGATGCGCGCCCTGATCGGAAGCACGGTCAGCGATCCCGCCGCCGTTTGTGACGCGCTCGATGCTTACCTGCGACAACTTGCCGACGGCCGCTGCATCGCCTGTTACAGCGCCCTGCCCGGAGAGGTGGATCTGTCGTCGCTGCCGCGACTCCACCCACGTCACCTGTGGGTCTATCCCCGGGTCGAAGGCGCGGAGCTGGGCTTCCGCCGGGTGCGCGATCCGATCACCGAACTCATGCCCGGGTCCTTCGGGATTCCGGAGCCGGCGGCTTCGCTCGAAAGCATTCCGATCGGGCTCATCGACCTCTTCCTCTGCCCGGGACTCGCCTTCGACTGGCAGGGCGGCCGCCTCGGCCGCGGCAGAGGCTTTTACGACCGCACCCTGGCCCGCAGCCGCCGCGACGCCACGAAAGCGGGCATCTGTTTTCCCTTCCAAAGGGTCGAAACCACCTTTGTCGACCCCCACGACATCCCGATGGATCTGGTGATCGACGGCACTCAGTCGAATCCGGGGACCTGAAGCTGGAAAGGCGGAATCCTCACGAAGATCCATTCGCCGGTCGCGGTCTCGCCGAAAAACGATCCCATGACCACAGCACTCTGCGACACCACGTGGTAGCTGTTGTAGGAAAAATTCCCGCCGGGCTCGATCCGCGGGTTCTGACCGACAATCCCCTCACCCTCGACCACCGTCATTTCACCGCTGTCCTCGCGCAGCACCCATTTGCGGGCCTTGAGGGTCACCGGCTGCGGCGAATCATTGTGAATCGTGATGAAATACACGAACGGGTGGGGCTTGTCGTGCGGAGCATCGAGACCGGGCATGTACACCACATCCTCCACCGTCACCCGCAGGCCGTCGAATTCGATGGGAGCATCTGCCATGGGTTGAAAAATGCCCGCGACCCCACAAATGGCAAGCCCAACCGCCAGTCCGCCGGCCTATTTCAACTTCAAAAGCTCCTCACGACACCATTGCTCGCCCAAACGGTATTCCTCGCTGTCCGGCCGCAACCCGACAAGCTCCTGCCAATGCTCTAACGCATGGCCGAACGATTCGCGGGCCTTGTCCCGCTGTTTCCTGAGCTGGTGCGCATGGCCGAGGTCCGCAGCGACATAGGCCCTGGCCCGCAGCAGCGACTCGGCATCCGGTCCCTTGGCATCGGCACCCTCCACCAGATCATTCAGCAAGCCTCCGGCCCCTTGCAACATCCCGACATCATCCGCGCTGCCGGCCGCTGCCGGCAATCGCGCTTTCTGCCACCAGGTCATGGCCAGACGATACGCAAACATCGGATGCTCGGGCCTGCGCACACGGGCCTCGGCCAGGATCGACTCCGCCTCTTGATAAAGCGTGTGAGCTTCAAGCGGTTTGCCGAGGTCGCGCCGGATCCCCGCCTGCACGCCGAGAAGTTCCGCATGCTTCAGAAGCATTTCATCATCGGGCGGACGCCGTGCCGCCTGCCGCTTGAGCAACTGCAGCGCCTGGGTGGCACGGTTTCCGGCAGCTTCGAGATCCCCGGACAACAGGGCAACTTCCGCCATCGCGGCGTATGCGCTGACCAACTCGAACTCGATCACCGGATCCCCTGGCCGTTCCTTCTGCAACTTCACGAGCAACTCGGAGGCAAGCTGACGCACCTCACGCGCGTCCCCCATACGGCCGATTCCGTCCAGGATCGACGCCGACGAGAGGTAACAATCCGCAAGAGTCGACCTCAAAACCGCCAGATCGGGGCGCTGCGCCGCAAGACGGTTGAGCGATTGGGTCGCACGCATCAGCTGCTCAAGCGCCTTACGGTCTTCACCCGCCGCGACCAGCCACCTTGCCTCGCGCAAATCGAGCACCGCCCACAACTGGTCCAGACGCTTTGCGTCCACTCCCTCCCGCGGCAGCTCGGCCAAGGCCTCGCGGGCCCGGCGGTAGGCCGCAAGCGCATCCTCCTTCGCACCCGAGTCGTGCAGGATGGCCACCCGCAGGCTGTTGGTCGCCAAACGCAAAGCGATTTCCGCATCCTTCGCCAGGGGCTTCCATGCCTCGACGGCGGATTCATGACACCGGCGGGCTCCGGCAAGATCACCCTTCGCGATGGAAATTTCAGCCAACTGGAGCATCACCCGGGCACGTTCATGCGCCAACTCCGGCATATCCTTCGAATGCTCGGCGAAATCGATGAAGTACTCCTCCAGTTGTTTCAGACGCTCCTGCCTGCCATCCAGCGGCGGCAGCCGCCGGCGGTCGGTGTCCATCGCCCAGACCAACAAGCGATCCCCCACCCATCTCGAGGCGGCCAGATGACGCGCATGCTCTTCGCGTTGCTCGATCATCAGGCGGCGCGCCTCTTCCGCATTCCGGAGGGCGACCGTTTCCGAATTGCGGGCCTCATTGACGGCAGTCCTGAGATCCTCGCGCTCCCTGGTGGACCTTGCCACCTCCGCGTCGAGACGATCCACGGTTCGCGACCACAGAACGGCAAAGACCACAAGTGCCGTAATGGCAGCCGCCATCGCAATCCCCAAGCCCTTGAGCCGACGTCTCAGGCTGCGGTTCACAGCGACCAGGCGTAGCTGCTGGTCTTCCCTCGCGACTTCCTGTTCGATCAGCTCGAATCCCGAACAAAGCTCGGCCATCGACGAGGGACGGCGCGCCGGATCGAGTTCGAGACAACGCACAATCCACTCCCGCATCCGCCGCTCGAGCTCGCACTCGGGCGCAGCCGGCCATGCCTGCAACTCGGAACCGATCAAATGGGCGGCGATCTTCCGCGCATCGGCCGTCATGCCATCACAGCGCGTGCTCCCCGGAGACGGGGCGAGTTTCCGAAACACCTCGTCACAACGCGGAAATCCACCGGTCAAGAGCCGGAAGGCGGTCACACCGAACGCAAACACATCCCAGCCGTATCCCTGTTCATCCAGATAGCCCGAGGCATCGAGCAACTGCTCGGGTGGCTGATAGAGAAGCGCATCCGTCGATCGGAACACATGCACGCCCGGCATATTGCCGAGACACCAGTCGCTGAGGAGGACGCGCCCTTCACCATCAAGAAACACATTGCCCGGCTTGAGGTTGCCGTGGGGCACATGCCGCAGGTGCATCTGTCCCAGCGCCTCGGCAAGCTGGCGGATGATCCGCCACGCATCGGCCGCCGGCAAGCCGTCCGGAAGGTGCTGGAGGCTCCGCGACGTCCATGATCCCCCCTCGGTCCGATCCGCCATCCAGGGCATCACCCGATACAAGGGACTGCGCTGGAGGTGTTCCGCCAGCACCGGCATGACCCCCAGCGGCCAGGCGTCGACCTGCAGGCGCTGCGACATCTTGATCAGCAGGGTCCTGCTGACCGACAGGTCGTCGAACACCTTGAGCGCGACCTGCCGCCCGCTTGCATCCACGGCGCGGTAAACCTCGCCGCAGCCGCCGAAATCATGCAGCTCGAGCACTTCAAGACCGTCGACTTTCGGCGCTTCCATCTGGCAGCGGTGTATACGAGGATCCGGCCGACGCCAACCCAGAAGCCGCCGGCCGGCATTAAGGTTTGCTTTCCCCGGGCCGCGTGCAAAATCCCAGGAACCGATCCATGCGAATCCACCAGCTGCTTCCACTGTTCCTGACGGCCACCCTGGTGGCGCTCAACTCATGCGTCCAACACACCGGGTTAATGCCGGAACCCCGTCCCAGCGCCGGCGCCAGGGATCTGGCCGACCAGGTTT
>CBFGOB010000187.1:0-5696 GCA_965650215.1 uncultured bacterium
GATCGAAAGCGTGTCGCCGGGCACGCCGCAGAGGCGTTTGATGTAGTGCGAGCCCTTGGCTTGGTCCCCGCTGCGTTGGTCGATGCCGCGGATGCCGAGGGTGTCGAAGACGAACACCTCGCCGCGTTTCGGCTTGCGGAAGTGGTAGGCGAACTTGTTGACCAGCACGAGGTCTCCGGAGTCGACGTAGCCTTCGCAGAGCACGTCGCCTTTGGCGAGGTATCCGCGCCGCTTGAGGATCGCATCGCGGAGGCCCATGTCGAAACAAGGGGTGCGCGGCGCGGGCAGCCACATCGGCTTGTCGTCCTGGAAGAACATCACGGACTTGCTGAAAAAGTGCCAGCGTTGGGAGTCGGCGATCTTCGGTTGGCCGTCGGCGGTGCTGGCGATGTGGCGGTCGCGGTCGTTGACGAGCCGCACGTAGGTGCGCCCGCGCAGGACCTGTTCCACGACGCGTTGTGGCAGTGACGGCCACTCGGCTTGGGGCAGCGGGGTGCCGATGAGGCCGTTGAGCGTGGGCTGCATCGAGCCGGTGGGGATGCGGAAGGGTTGCAGGTAGTAGGCGCGCAGCCCGAGGGCGATGACGATGGCGACAAACATCACCTCGACGTTTTCCTCGAACCAGCCGCAGGGTTTGTCGTGGGGCAGGGCGTTCTCGCACTGGGCGCGGAGCTGTTTCGAGGCCTCCGCGACCTTGGCCTGATCACGCGAGCGGATCGCGTCGATGAGGTCCTGACGGCGGGATTCGATTTCGCCGATCTGTTCCGGCTTCAGCCGGTCGCGCTTGTATTGCAGGTACTTGTGCGCGCCTTTCACCAGGTGCTTGGCTTCGGTTTTCCATTTGGGCGAGAACATCGGCGGCAGTTTTGCCGTGGATGCCGCCAACTGCAAGCGCCGATGGTCCGGCGGCTGTGCCCGGCGGCTGGGAGATTGCCTGCCACGCCATTCCTTGCTCGTTTTCCGGCATGCCGCATGTCAGGAAGCTTGGGAACTCCGGCATTCATCATGATGAAGCATCGATTCGTTTTTGGGTATGGCTGCCTCTGCGGCCTTCTGCTGCTCGGTAGCGCGGTGGCCAGGCCCAAGGGCGACGGCCCTCCGGGCAAGTCGTTTGTATATAAACGTTCCGCCGGCAAGGAGCGCGTGATGGAGGTCTATTTCCCGCCCGGGCATGATCCGGCGAAGGACAAGGTGCCGGGCCTGATCCTTTTTCACGGTGGCGGCTGGCATGGAGGTGACCTGTCGCAGTTCCGCGGGGCCTGCGCGTATTTCGCGAGCCGGGGCCTGGTGTGTGCGACCGCGGAGTACCGGATGCTGGGCGGCGAGGCCAAGGATCTGCCGCACGGCGAGTCGAAAAAGCGGGTGTGCATCACCGATGCCAAGAGCGCGATCCGCTGGTTCAGGCAGCAGTCCCGGGCCTTTGGCATGGACCCACAGCGTCTGATCGTGGGGGGAGGCAGCGCGGGGGCGCACCTCAGCGCCCTGGCGACCCTGAATTCCGGGCTCAACGATCCCGCCGACCCCAAGGACCTGGACACCCGTGCGGTCGCATATGTGTGGTTCAATCCGGCGTTCAGCGCCAAGGATGCTTCCGATCCTGAAGTCGACGTGTTGCGGCATTTGAAGCCGGACATGCCGCCGGCGATCGCGATCTTCGGCGATCGGGACCGCGAGTGGTTGCCCGGTTGGGAGGCCGCCCATGCCAAGGCGAAGCAGCTGGGGGTCGCGACGATCGAGTACTGGATCGCGAAGGAGCAGCAGCATGGGTTCTTCAATCTGGAGCCATGGCGCAGCATTTGTCTGCTCGAGGTGGATCGCTTCCTTGTCCGCCAGGGGCTCTTGAAGGGAGAGCCGAGCCTCGAAGTGCCTGCGAATGCCGGGGGATTGATTCTGCAGTTGCGTCAGTGATGCCGTGGGGAACTGGCGGCTTGAGTCGGGGGTCGCGCATGTTAGCTTGTGCCATGGGTTTTCCCGGTCTGGATGCCGACACCTGGTGGGGACTGATTGCCGTGTTGGCGCTCTACACGGTTGGTCTGCTGCATGTGCTGCATGCCTTGATGAATGTCCGGACCTCGCAGGGCACGGTTGCCTGGGTGGTGTGTCTGATCACCGTGCCGTTCGTGGCGATTCCGCTGTACTGGCTGTTCGGCAGGTCGAGGTTCGCATCTCATGTCGGAGGCAGGCGCGAGCAGGACGAACTTCTGGCGCGTTTGTCTTTCGAGATGGAGGTCGGCTTGCGCGAGCTGGAGGTCGACATTCCGGATGACGATGCCTTCGAGCGTGCGGCCCGCGTGCTGGGCGGCCTGCCCTTCACGCGCGGCAACGGCCTGCGCCTGCTCATCGATGGGGATGAGACCTTTGAACGCATTTTCGAGGCGATCGCGCGCAGCAAGCGCTACCTGTGCGTGAATTTTTTCATCGTCAAAAACGACCGGCTCGGCCTGCGTTTCCAGCAGGCCCTGATCGACCGGGCACGGGCCGGGGTGAGGGTGTACTTCCTGTTCGACGAGTTCGGTTCGCACAAGCTGCCGCGGCGCTATCTGCGCGAGTTGCGCGACGCGGGGGTGATTTGCCATTCCTTCGGGGTCAACCGCTTCTGGTGGTCGCGCCTGCAGCTCAACTTCCGCAACCACCGCAAGATCGTGGTCTGTGATGGCGAGATCGCATTCATTGGCGGGCTCAATGTCGGAGACGAATACATGGGGCGAGACCTGCGCTTCGGTCCGTGGCGGGACACGCATTTGGAGATGAAGGGTCCGGTGGTGCAGGCGGTGCAGCGGGTCTTTCTGGACGACTGGCATTGGGCGGCCGACGGGGTTCCGGAGCTCGAGTGGCAGACCCGCGTGGAGCCCGCCGATCAGGTCGCGGCGATCATTCCGACCGGCCCGGCGGATCCCGCCGACTCCTGGCAGCTGGTGGTGGCCGAGGCGGCCAATTCCGCGCGCCGCCGCCTGTGGATCACGTCTCCGTATTTCGTGCCGGACGAGGGGGTGCTGACGGCCTTGCAGGCGGCATCGATCCGCGGCGTGGACGTGCGGATCCTGATCCCCGAGCGGGCCGATCACCTGCTGGTCTGGCTCTCGGCGTTTTCCTATTACGAGCAATCGATTCCCTTCGGGATCCGCTTGTTTCGCTACCACCGCGGGTTTTTGCATCAGAAAGTGATCCTGATCGACGAGCGGCTGGCGGCGGTCGGGACGGCCAACCTCGACAACCGTTCCTTCCGGCTGAACTTCGAGATCACCGCCTTTTCGCCCGCGCCGGACTTTGTCGGGCAGGTCAGGCAGATGCTCCAGGCCGACTTTGCCCACGCCCGCGAAGCGCGGTTGGAAGACTACACGGAAAGCCCCTTTTTGTTCCGGGCGGCATGCCGGGCGGCGCGCTTGTTGGCGCCGATCCAGTGAGCAGGGGCCTCAGAGGCTGCGCTGCACCGAGGGCTGGATCCGGATGATGTTGTTGAGCATCTGCCGGCAGTGGTTGTAGCGGGTGCGCTTGCTGAGCAGCTGGGCGCTGCGCTGGAAGGAACCCCACTGGACGATTTCAACTTCCACGTTGCGGCGGCCCCACTCGCGCATCATCGATTTGCTGGGCTTGTAGAGGTCGATGGTGCCGGTACCGGTGAGGGCGGAGCCGTAGTCATCGACGACGTAGAGCTGGGGTTGTCCCTTGATCCGGAAGGTCGTGCCGACCGGGTAGAACGACCAGTCGGCGGCGGCGCTGCGGACGTTCTGGCCGTAGAGGAGCCTGGTGCCGGCGGCGCTTTTGCTGCCGTAGATCTTGTGGTCCCACTCCGAGCAGGTGTAGGCGGTGGTGCGGACGATCCGCCGGTGCTGGTTGAATGAGTAGACCGGCATCGAGTGGCGGTCTTTCGGGAAGATGCTCGACTTGGCCAGCTGGCGCGAGGCTGGCTGGTTCAGGGGAAAGCTGTCGTTCCCGAGGATGCCGTCGATCTTCGAGAAGCCGGCCTGGTCGGCGCAGCTCGAAAGCAGCACGGCGGTGGCGAGGAGGAAAAGCTGGGAGAGTCGGGAAGTCATGCGGAATGAGAACGAACGCCGCATGGTTTAGGCCAGCAAGGGGGGGTGGGCAAAGGAAAAAACGCCCTCGCTCAGCGCGAGGGGGCCGGAAACCAGGCTTTTGCCCCGATACTACGGGCGTTCGGGCAGCGAAAAAAACCTTCAAGCCCGGGGCGGTTCATCAGGTCCGCCAAGGCGTCTCCCGCCCGGGTCCAGCGCCAACGAAAACCAGCGTCCCGCAGGCGCCGCGGCAGGGCCCAGCGGCTCTTCAGGACCAATTCAGTCTCAGTTTTCATCCATCTGGCTCCAATTTCAAGCATCCATCGGCTGGCGGGAAGCCCGATGGGCATGCCGACGGTGTTGCGGAAATGCCGCATCCACTCCCGGTTGGTGGGGAATTCGGGGCTGGTGACATTGATGATTCCGTCGAGCAGGCCGTCGTCGAGGATGAACTGGGTGGCGCGCAGGAAGTCATCCATGTGGATCCAGCTGATCCGTTGGGTGCCGCTGGCCATGGTGCCGCCGAGTCCGAGGGAGCTGAGCTGGCGCAGGACGTCGAAGACCGTGCCGGCTTCGTTGGCCAGGACCATGCCGGTGCGCAGGGCGACCTTGCGGGTTTCGGCCGGGACCGGACTGCCGAAGAAGGCCTCTTCCCAGGCGCGGGCGACGTCGCAGGAAAAGCCGCTGCCAGCTTCGCCCCGCCATTCGTCCTGGCCCTGGTCTTCGGCGTGGCGATACCAGGTGGCGGTGCTGGCATTCAGCCAAACCTTCGGGGGAACTTTGCAGGCGCGGATGGCCTCGCCGATGGCCAGGGTCGAGAGTGTCCGGGATTCCAGGATTTCACGGCAGTTCGCCTCATGGTAACGGCAGTTCACGCTCCGGCCGCTGAGGTTGATCACCGCTTCGGCCCCCTCAAGGGCGAGGGCCCAGGGGCCTTGGTGCCGGCCGTCCCATTCGAGGAACATCCCGTCCCCGCTCCAGCCCTTGCGGTGGCGGGCGACCGCCACCACTTCCTTGCCGCAGCGGCTGAGGTAGCGGGTCAGGTAGCGGCCGATGAAGCCGTTGGCGCCAAAGACGACGATGGTGGAAGGAGTGGTCATGGGGGGCAAAGGTTGAAGGTTCGGGATCAGGACCGGGGTGCTTTCGGCCTCGTGTCGCGCTTGCGCACTTGGTGCAACGCTGGGGTGCTTGGTAGGGTCATTTTGACAAAATGACCGATGGGCTGAGGGGCTGGAGTGCTGAGCAGCGGTCGTTGTGTCAAAACGACCCTGCCGGATTCATCATTCCGCCGGGAGGGCGGGCGGGCTGCTGCGTTTGGCTTTGCGGCGCATCTTGTCGAAGTTGAACATGTTGAAGAAGTGCATGCCGCCCAGGACCAGCGTGACCACGCCGAGTTTGGTGGCGCTGTATTCGATGCCGCTGACCAGATCCGTCGGTTTTTCGCCGCGGCTGAGGAAGAGCAGGACGAAGCCGAAGTTGATGAGGTAGAAGCCGACCACCAGCAGGTGGTTGACGGCATCGGCGCGGGCCTCGTCGCCGTGGAAGGCGTCGATGAGGAAGAGCCGGCCGTTCTTGTGGAGGGTGCGGGCGACCCAGACGGTCAGAGCGACGCTGGCGAGGATGTAGACGAGGTAGGTGTAGATGGGAGTGTTCATGGAATGGATTGTTGGAGTTTGGGTCTTG
>CBFGOB010000188.1:0-5649 GCA_965650215.1 uncultured bacterium
CTCGTGGCGGCCCGCGAAACTAATGACCCCTCCCCCATCCCGTCAACCCATTTCCATCATAAAAAATCACTTTTTTTGCGCCACGGGCCGGTCCCGCTTCCTCGGGGGTGGACCTTTTGAGGAAAAAACCCTGTTTTCCCGCTTCCGGAGCTTATTTTTTGAACACGGCGCCTCACGACATGTCCGTTGGAATCCGCGATTTCCCCTTGGTTGGGGACAGGAAATCGCGCATTCTCTGGGTGATGGCGGATCTTATCCAGGTCAACCCGGTCGCCCTTTTGCCCACGCCTGCAGGTTGCGCCGTGTTTTTGGGCGACGGCAACAAGACGATCGTGTTCTACATCGACCCGTCGATCGGCGCATCGATCCATGCCGCAATGCAGGGCCAACCTTCATCCCGGCCGCAGACACACGATCTCTACATGCTGACCCTGAAGGCTTTTGGCGCGGATGTCGCACGCGCTGTGATCGTCGACATGAAGGACGAGGTCTATTACGCCCGCATCATTCTCGAGGCGCGCAACGAGATCATGGAGCGCAAGATTGTCGAACTCGACTGCCGGCCATCCGACGCCCTTGCCATCGCGACGCGCGGCGGTGCCCCGGTCTATGTGGTCCGAAGCCTATGGGAAAGGTTGGAAGACATGTCCGACATCCTCGGACAAATGAGGGATCAGCAAAATGAAGGTGGGGGCCATGAGCCGTTGGGCTGAATTTTCCATGAAAGCCACTTGCGGGGCTCATGATGAGGGTTAGGGTGGAAACCTATGCCCGCAGCTCAAGAAATCCGACTCCCCGATTATCTGAACGAGGAAATCCTTTTACATCCCGAAAAACGGCAATTCCCGCCCTTCGATCTGGCGAGGCTTCTGTCCACGGTGTTCGAGCCCGTTGCGGGCTGTCGGGTGTGCGTGCTGATCGATTTCGACGAACCGGCCGACCTCATCAAGAACTTCGCCTTCCTCAAGCAGGACGGATTTCCAGTTCAGAAAAACGCATACCACCACTTCTACCAGGCCCTCAGGGATGGAGTGCTCGAAAAACTCGGGATGACTGGCGGCGAGATGTTCGCCTACCGCTGCACACACGGCTCGAACCTGGATCTCGACGACGAGGCATGGGACATTCACGGCAAGCAGCTGTCGTTCGATCGCGACATCTATCCGGAATACGATCTCATCCTCTGCATTTCGACTTACTCCGCCACGGCGCCCCTGACCGCGAAATGCAAAACCTTCGGATTCCGCGGCGCGACACTTCACGGACTCAATGATGTCATCCTGAATTCGGGTCTGGCGGTCGACTACCGCGAGGTTTCCGCGGATGCCGAGCGGATCCGCCTTGCGCTGACCCGCGCGGATTCGATCGAGATCGACTTCCAACTGGAAGACGGCCGCATTCTCACCGCATGGCTGGGCCTTGAAGGGCAGGAGGCGCAGAAGTCCCACGGCCTGTGCTTGGGCACAACCCCGGACATCGCGAACCTTCCGGCCGGTGAGGTCTATTTCGTGCCGGCGGACGCCCGCGGGCAATTCCCGATGAAATACGAAGACGGAACCCTTGGTCTGTTAGAAGTCAAGGACCGCTGCATACACCGCGCGGTCCTCATCCAGGGCAATCAGGCCACGATCGACGCGCACAACCGGCGGCTGGCCGAAGATCCGATGACAGGCACCCTTGGAGAACTCGGATTCGGCACGCAGGTCCTGCCGGTTTCCGGAGCCGACATCCAGGATGAAAAGGTGTTGGGCACCTGCCATCTGGCCACTGGACGTGACGACCATCTTGGCGGCGACATTCTTCCCTCGATGTTCAAAAGGCACGAAAACTCGACGCACGACGATATCCTTTTCGCTCCCCACAAGACCCCGAACTTCAACATCCGCCAGGTTCGGATGAAACGCGGCGCACAGGAAGAGATCCTGATCGAAAACTTCAGGCCTTCGAGATACGTGATGGATGCTCTTGCTGCAATGCGCTGAGCCGCTGGGGCATGAAAGATCGCATTGGGGCAGGTGGTATGCTGGGGATCCACCCGCCATGCAGACCCGCCGCCAGACCCTCAAAACCCTTGCTGCTCTTGCCACCATCCAGATTGTCCCGAGCCGTGTGCTTGGCCTGAACGGCCAGACCCCGCCATCGGAAACCCTGACGAAGGGCATCATCGGCTGCGGAGGGATCTGCGGAGACCACCTCACCATGCCCGGCAAACTGTTGGCGTTGTGCGACGTCGACAGCAGGCATCTGAACCGCCGGCTTGCCCAAGCGCGGCAGATCGAGACGGACCGTGGCCGCAGTGGCAACGACATTGCCAGCTACGGGGATTTCCGCGAAGTCATCGCCCGCAAGGACATCGACATCATCCACATCGCCACCCCACCCCACTGGCACTCCTACATGGCGATTGCCGCCGCCAAGGCCGGCAAGGACATTTGGTGCGAAAAGCCGATGAGCCGCACCATCGGCGAGGGGATTGCCATGGTCCGTGCGGTGGAAAAACACCAGCGCATTTTCCGCGTCAACACCTGGTTCCGCTTCCAGGGCGGCTTCTACGGCCTGCGCGCACCCGTCAAACTACTCAAGAAGGCCATCACCAACGACATGCTGGGCTGGCCGCTCAAGGTTACCGTCTCGGCCCATACCGGCTTTGACTGGAAGCTCAATGGCTGGAGGGGCATACCCGGCCTGCGGCCCGAGCCGGTTCCACCCGAACTCGACTACGACATGTGGCTCGGGCCCGCACCCAAAAAACCCTACAACCATTTGCGCGTGCACGGGAAGTTCCGGGGTTACTGGGATTATGATGGCGGCGGCTTGGGCGATATGGGCCAGCACTACCTCGACCCCGTACAATACATGCTGGGCAAGGACGGCGAGGCCCCAATCTCGGTGGAGATCGATGCCGATCCTCAGGACGCCGAGGCCATCACGCCATGGCGGCGTATCGAATACACCTACGCGGACGGGTGCAAGGTGATCTTAGACGGTGAAAACAAAGAGAAGGATGCCGCCTACATCGAGGGCCCCAAGGGCAAGATCTTCAGGAAGTTCGAATCGACCATTCCGGATCTCGTCAAAAAGCTCAAGGAGCTGCCCGATCCACCGCAACAAAACGGCGACTTCCATGATTGCGTGCGCAAGCGCACCAAGTTCGCTCTCAACGAGCAGAACGCCTTCTGGTCCAGCACCATGATCAACATGGGCATCACCGCGCACCGCCTCAACAAGAACCTCAAGTTCGACTCCAAGACGTTGCAATTCGATGATCCCGCAGCCAACGCGCTGATCCACCAGCCGGTGCGCGCTCCTTGGGAGATTGACGCCTGACGGATTTCACCCAGGATTTCTCCATCATGTCATCTCCCATACGCATCCTTTGTGTCGGCGCAGGCCATATGGGGCGCTCGCACGCCCTTGCCTATCATCGTCTTGAAGGGTTTGAAATCTGCGGAATCGTCACCCGCTCGCCGGAGAGCCGGGCGAGACTCAATGCGGAGCTGGGCGGCCACTACAGCGAGTTCGCCGATTACCATGAGGCCTTGAAGCAAACCCACCCCGATGCGGTGTCGATCTCGACTTACCCGGACACCCATGCCGAGTACGCGGAAGCCGCGTTCGACGCAGGTTGCCACGTGTTCATCGAGAAGCCGCTGGCGGAGACCGTCGAAGCCGCCGAGCGCATTGTCCGCAAGGCAAGATCCACAGGACGCAAGCTGGTCATCGGCTACATCCTGCGTCACCACCCGAGCTGGATCCGTTTCATCGAAATGTCGCACACACTGGGCAAGCCCCTCGTCATGCGGATGAACCTCAACCAGCAGTCCTGCGGCGACAACTGGAAGACCCACAAGAACCTGATGTCTTCGATCTCCCCGGTCGTGGATTGCGGCGTTCATTATGTGGACGTGATGTGCCAGATGACCCGTTCGAGACCGGTTCGCGTATCGGGAATCGGAGCGCGCCTGACCGACGAACTGCCCGAAGGGAAAATCAATTACGGCGCCCTGCAGGTGACCTTTGAGGATGGTTCGGTAGGATGGTATGAGGCAGGCTGGGGCCCGATGATGAGCGAGGTTGCGTTTTTCGTGAAGGACGTCGTCGGCCCGAAAGGCTGTGTCTCGATTGTGGCGCAAAAGGCTGCTGCGGAGGGGCAAAGTGCGAATGTCGACGCCCACACACAGACCCAGGCGCTGAGGCTTCACCACGCCGAACTCGACGCTGAAGGCAGATTCGTCAAGGCCGATGAAACCATCCGGCTCGATGACGAACCCGATCACGACGCGCTCTGCCATCGCGAACAGGAATTTTTCCTCAATGCGATTCTTCGGGATGAGGACTTGAATGACCACATGGACGACGCGATCAACTCGATGCGCATCGTTGCAGCCGCCGACGAAAGCTTCCGTACCGGCAAAACCATCGAACTATGACCCAAATGAAAACCACCGCCGCACTGTTACTGTCCATCGCCGCGCTCGCCAGTCCGACCTCGGCCAGGGATCCCGAATTCCGTTCGCTGTTCAACGGCAGGGACCTGACCGGTTGGCGAGGCGAAGGCTACCTCGTTGAGGACGGTGCGATTGTCTGCACGCCGGAGGGCAAGAACCTGGTCACGGAAAGCACCTTCAGCCACTATGTCCTGGATTTCGAATTCAGACTCCCACCGGGCGGGAACAACGGACTCGGCATCCATTACCCGGGTGAGGGCAACGGCGCTTTCAGCGGAATGGAAATCCAGATTCTCGACAACACTGCCGAGAAGTACAAGGACCTCAAGAACTACCAGTTTCACGGCAGCCTCTATACGCTGCAAGCAGCCGAAAAAAGAGGTCTCAAGCCAGTCGGCGAGTGGAACCGGCAAATCATCGAAGTCATCGGAGACCGCGTGCGGGTGATCTTGAATGGTGAAACCATTCTCGACGCCGATCTCAGCAGCCTCGCCAAGCAACACCCCAAGCACGAGGGGGTGAAACGCCGCAGCGGGCACATTGCCCTTCTCGGGCATGGCGACCGGGTCGCTTTCCGCAACATCCAGATCGCCGAACTGCCGGATGCCGTGCAGAAAACCCCGGAGAGCGACAGCTACCAACCGCTGATCGTCGATGGCTCGCTCAAGGGTTGGAAGCACACTGAAGGCACCAGCAACTGGTATGCTCACAACGGCATCATCAAGCACACCGGCGAAGGCGGTCCGACCACCCACCTCTGGACGGAGAAAAGCTTCAAGGATTTCACCATGAGCTTCAGCTGGCGCTGGGCCGGACGCGGACAACAGAAGGACCAGCCCGTGGTGCAGCCTGATGGCAGCCACAAGGGCAAACACACCATCGAGGAACTCGACAGCGGCATCCTGTTGCGCGGCAGTGTCAAAAGTCAGGTCAACCTGTGGAACTGGAGCGTCGGCTCCGGCGAGGTGTATGGCTACCGCACCGACAAGACTTTGCCGGCAGAGCTCAAACCCGCGCTGGTTCCGAAGGTAAAGGCCGACAAGCCCCTGGGCGAATGGAACCAGATGGAGATCACCATGCAGGGGGAACTGCTCAATGTCAGCCTCAACGGCAAAAAGGTCATCGAGAACGCAAGGCTCCCGGGCATACCCGCAGAAGGGCCGATCGGTCTCCAACACCACGGCCAGGCCATCGATTTCGC
>CBFGOB010000189.1:0-5644 GCA_965650215.1 uncultured bacterium
TAATCGCGTTCTCGCGAGCGGGCGAGTTCGAGGCGGTCGGGGTCCTGCTGGGATCGGCTCATGACGGTGTTTAGCCAGTAGGGGTTGTCACGTTGCGTTTGTTCGAGGATCGTCATGATCGGTTTCAGTGCGCGATCGAGTTCATCCTGGGTCGCGCCTTTTCCGGCAAGTTCATCAGCGAGCTCACGCATCGTTTCGTGGAGAAGTTCGAGGTCCTCGGGCTTGCCGATGCTTTGGGTGACGACGTAACCGAGGTTGTCGAGCGCTTCCGAGCCCATGGCGGCCGCGTTCGGGCTGTACGAGGCCCCGAGTTTTTCGCGGATCTGTTCACGGAGGCGGTCGCCGAGGATCTCGGCGAGGATGGTGAGGCGCCTGAATCCACGTGCGTTGCCACGCAGCGGATGGGTCTGCCAGTAGGCGGTGGCGATGCCTTGGGGGACTTTTGACTGATAGGTGAAGGTCTTGCGTGCCGGAGCGTTGGGGAATTTGATCGTGCGTGCCTCGCTCATCGCCGCGGGTTCCTTGGCACGCTTGGGCAAGGCGCCAAAGGTGGCGAGGATGTCCGCGGTGACGGCCTGGGGATCGAAGTCGCCGACGATCGAGAGCTCGAGGTAGCCTTCCGCAAGTTCCGGCATCAGCCACGATCTGGCATCTTCGATCGTGTAGGAGGCCAATTGTTCCATGCTCGCCGGCGAGTAACGGGAATCGCCTCCGTGCAGCCATCCCTTCATTTGCCTGGAGGGTCCCGCTGGCGTGTGCTTGAACTGCTGTTCGATCATCGGGATCGATTTCTGGAATTGCCAGAGTGCCTCCTCGCGGAAACCGGGGTCGGTGATGCTCGCGCACATGATCTGGCATTGGGTGATGAAATCCTGGGGAGTGGTCGCGCCGCTGAGGACGAAGGCGTCTTCAGCGATCTGGAGCGAGGAACTGACGTTCTTGCCTGCGAGGATGCGCTGAAGATCGTCATTCGAGTGCTTGCCGAGACCGCCGCCTTCGAAGACCGATTGGGCGAAAAGGTCGAGCATCGGCCGGTCCTTCGGCTGGCTGAGTTGGCCGCTGCCGATGCGGGCGACAAGGCGGATCTTGCCTTTCTCGAAATCCGTCGGTTTGAGATTCAGCCGGATGTGGTTGGACAGCGTGTGTTGCGTGATGCCGAGGTCCTCGACGATGGCGGTCTTGACGATTTTCCCCGGCTCGCCGAATTGCGTGTAGTCGAAGACCTGGATCGCGCGCGCCGCAGGTGCTGTGACCGGGCGGGATAGGGATTCCTGGTAGAGATCGAGCAGGGCCTGCTCGTCTTCGGAAGCGGCCTGCTGGGTCGTCAGGACCAGATGGTAGCCATCGGCCTTCCAGAACGCGCGGAATGCATCCAAACAGGCGGCGGCATCGATGGCTTTGAGGTTTTCACGGAGGATCTCAAGCTCGGCTTCCGGGGTGGCAAAGACGATCCGGTCATTGAGGCTGCGCGCGATGTCAGTGGCCAGATCGTTGGATTTGCGGCTGGGTTTTTGTTCCACCTTTTGTTCAGCGGCATTGATGAGGTTGGCTTTTGCCTCCTGGAGTTCCGCCTCGGTGAATCCGAATTCGACGGCCTTGCGGAATTCCGTTTCCAAAAGTGGAATGGCTTTCCGCCAGTCGCCGTTGGCGGCGGTCATGCTGATGCTGCCGAGTTCAATGGCATTGAAGAGCTGGTAATGGGAGGCGGAGCCCTCGGCGACCGGAGAGCCCTTTTCCTTGCTGAGGCGTTCGATGCGGCGGCTTAGGGCCGAGTGGGCGATGTCGAGCGTGAGGTTGCGCGCGCGGAAGGCACGGGTGTCAGCCGTCGCCTGATAGGGCCTGGCCAGGAGAATCGAAACATCGGTGCTGTGGACTTCGGGGTCCTGGAAAATCGAGGCTTTGATGCCGCTGGGAGCTGCGATTTTTCCCAGATCCGGATCGCCGGCCACCGGCTCGGGGTTGATCATGCTTGCGAAAGTGGACTTGATCTTTTCCTCCATCGATTTGGGATCGATGTCGCCGACCACGACAAAGGTCATTCGCGCGGGGGTGTAGTATTTCCGGTAGAAATCGACAAAGCGTTCGCGGGGGGCGTTGCGGATCACCTCCTCGATGCCGATCGGGAAGCGGTGGGAGACGAGCGAGTCCGGCAGCAGTGTGCTGAACTGCTTTTGCATGAGGCGGTAATCGACCGAGTCACGGCTGATTTTTTCGGCAAGGATCACTCCGCGTTCCTTGTCGATTTCCTCCGTGGTGAGCAGCGCGGCGTCGCCGAACTCGCGCATCACGTTCAAGCACAGGCTGACGGTTTCCTCTGAGAGATCGGGAAGGTCGAGCATGTAGACGGTTTCATCGAAGGAGGTGTAGGCATTGGCATGGGCGCCGAAGGCGATGCCGAGGCGTTGCATGAGGGGCACGAGCTCATCCGGGGAATAGCTTTTGGTGCCGTTGAACACCATGTGTTCCAGAAAGTGGGCGAGACCGCGTTGGTCGTCCGCCTCCATGAGGGATCCGGCCTGGATGTGGAGGCGCAGGGAAGCACGGCCCGGAGGCTCGGCGTTGGGATAGAGGATGTAGCGGAAGCCATTTGCGAGGGAGCCGAAAGTCGCTTTGGGGTCGGGAGCAATGTCGGAGTTCGCGTGGGCCCAGGGCTTGGCGACGATGTCCTGGGTGCCTTCCGTCGGGGCTGGTTTGGGGCTTGCTGCGGACTCGGCCGGTTGCAGTGGGGCGGGGCTTGGGGGCGGGGCCTGGGTGTCCCTGAGTGAAAGGAAAACCGCCGTGCCGACGAGGATCAGCACGAGAATGAAGGGAGAAGCCTTTTGCATGGGGGCGAGGTTGATGGAGGGCTCTGGGGTAGGCAACGCTGAAAACCTGGGGATGAAAGGGGAGCGGCCAGGTTCACAGCGACGCCGGCCGTGCATTCTTGTCTGCCATCCATGCGGAGAGTCCCGCTTCGGCCCGGTTCGTGCCGACAGGGTCAAAAAAAACTCACCCGAACCCGAGAAATGGGGTTGCAATCGGCGGGGCGGCATGCTGTTTTCCTCCCGCTGCTCCGGCAGCATGTGCGCGCGTGGCGGAATTGGTAGACGCGCTAGATTCAGGTTCTAGTGGGAGCAATCCTGTGTAGGTTCGAGTCCTATCGCGCGCACCATCTTTCGCTTCCGGATCGTAAGCAATGATCGGCTTGCCAAGTGGATAGGGGGCAAGCGTTGGCGCCCAGCCTCGGGTGGATTGGCAGATCAGGGAGCTCCTGTTGCGGACCGGAATCGGTCCTGCAGCGTTTTTGGGATTTACTGGGGCGGCGGGTGTTTCATGATTCCCATGCAGACCCGCATATTCGCGTTATCATGCACGCGGGCTGCCGAGTTCCACCAAAATCCAAACCTTTACGATCATGATCATCGGCGTCCCGAAGGAAATCAAAGCTCAGGAAAACCGGGTGTCGGTCACGCCTGCGGCCGCATACCAACTCATCCGCCGCGGTCATCAGGTGCTGGTGGAAAAGGGTGCCGGATCCGGATCCGGGTTTCCGGACGAGGCCTACATCAAGACCGGAGCCGAGCTGATCGGCAATCATGCCGAAGTCTTCGGGCGCGCCGAGATGGTCGTGAAAGTCAAGGAGCCCCTGGAGTCCGAATACGCCCTGCTGCGCCAGGGCTAACTGCTTTTTACCTATCTTCATCTGGCGGCCAATCACAAGCTGACAGAGGCGCTGATGGCATCCGGTTGCACGGCGGTGGCTTACGAGACGATCGAGGTGAACCGTCGTCTGCCCTTGCTGGAGCCGATGAGTGAGATTGCGGGACGGATGTCCGCGCTCGTGGGAGCCTACACCTTGGCCAAGCATGCCGGGGGAAGCGGGGTCCTGCTGGGTGGGGTTCCGGGCGTCTTGCCGGGCAAGGTCCTGGTCCTCGGCGGCGGAGTCGCGGGAGTGAATGCGGCGCGCATGGCCACCGGCCTTGGTGCTGATGTCCACATCCTCGAAGTGGATTTGGAGCGCATGAGGTTTCTGGACATGACCCTGCATTCGGCGCACACCGTGTTTTCCAATGAAACGCAGCTCATGGAGCTGCTGCCTGCGGTGGATCTGTTGATTGGCGCGGTGCTGGTGCCGGGGGCCAAGGCCCCCAAGCTCATCACGCGCGAAATGCTGCGCAGCATGAAGCCGGGCAGCGTGCTGGTCGACATTGCGGTGGATCAGGGCGGCTGTGCGGAAACGACCCGCCCCACGACCCATGAGAATCCGACTTACGTCGAGGAGGGGGTCATCCACTACTGTGTCGCCAACATGCCCGGTGCCTACGCGCGCACGGCGACGCAGGCATTGATCAATGTCACTCACAGCTACATCGAGCTGCTTGCGGACCATGGCATCGCCGATGCCTGCAGGAAACAGCCGGCGGTGATTGGCGGCATCAATGTGATGAACGGCAAGCTGACCTGCAAGGAAGTGGCGGCCGCACACGGGATGGAATGGCACCCGGTTACCTTCTGACCCGTATGCCGATCTCCGCGCTCGATTTGTTCACGATCGGTCTCGGACCCTCGTCGTCCCATACTGTGGGCCCGATGCGCGCCGCCCGGCGTTTTGTGATGCGGCTTCAGGAAGAGGGAATGGATGCGGCCGTCGCCCGTTTGCGTTGCGACCTGTATGGTTCCCTTGCAGCGACTGGCAAGGGTCACGGAACGGACAGGGCGGTGTTGTTGGGGTTTCTCGGAGAGCAACCGGAAAAAGTGCCGCTCGATGCGATCGACGGCCTTCTGGCGGAAATCGCCCGCAGCGGCGAACTCCGGCTGCCGTGGGGGAGGCGGATTCCTTTTGCCGAGAAGAGCGATCTCCATTTCAAGCGGGTCAAGCCGCTGCCGCTGCATCCCAACGGCATGCATCTGGTCGCCTTGGACCAGGGTGGTGTCGTCATTGCCGAGGAAGTCGTCTATTCGGTCGGTGGCGGATTCATCGCGAATGAACAGGAACTGTCCGCTCCCCGCCCCGAGGGTGATGGCTTCGCGTTTCCATTCAGGAGTGCGGTCGAATTGATGTCCCATTGCGAGACGCATCGCCTGGGGGTGAGTGACATCATGCTGCGCAATGAATCTGCGTTCCGGTCGGAAAAACTCACCCGGGCACGGCTTGATGAGATCTGGTTGGCGATGCAGGCCTGTGTCCAGCGGGGGTGCGATGGGGAAGGTGAGTTGCCCGGCGGGTTGAAAGTGAAGCGTCGTGCCAAGGCGATCCATTCCAAGTTGATGCAGTCCGCCGAGAGTGCGCTGAAGGATCCGCTGACGATTCTCGACTGGGTGAACCTGTATGCCCTGGCAGTCAATGAGGAGAATGCGGCGGGTGGACGCGTGGTCACCGCGCCGACCAACGGGGCGGCCGGCATCATTCCCGCGGTCCTGCATTATGCGGTGCGCTTTCGTCAGACCCCGCACGCCGACGGCGTGCACCGTTTCCTGCTGGCGGCTGCGGCGATTGGCATGCTTTACAAGCGCAACGCCTCGATTTCCGGCGCGGAAGCCGGCTGCCAGGGGGAAGTCGGGGTGGCCTGCTCGATGGCCGCCGCAGGGCTGGTGGAATACATCGGCGGATCCCCGAAGCAGGTTGAGAACGCCGCCGAGATCGGCATGGAACACAACCTCGGCC
>CBFGOB010000190.1:0-5629 GCA_965650215.1 uncultured bacterium
GGCCGGTCCGGTGGAACCGGGGCAGAAACACTATTACCGCGTCCAGGGACCGACCTTCCTGATGGAGGCCGCCAATTCGCAGAATCAGGCCAATCACACGCACGCCACGTGGCGGAAATTCGATGGCGACTTCGGCCGTGATCTGTTGGGCGAGCATTACCGTGATCACGCGCATTGAAAATCCACATGCATTCCGTGTTGGCAGCCGCCCCGGTGCGTCCTAGCCTGCGCCCGACCTATGACTGAGAAGACCCGATTCCATTTCACCGGCATCTGCGGCACCGCGATGGGAGCTGTCGCCGCGGCCATGAAGCAGAAGGGCTACGTGGTCACCGGATCCGACGTGAACGTGTACCCGCCGATGTCGGATTTCCTCAGAGGTCAGGGGATTGCCATCGCCGAAGGCTATGCCGAGGAAAATATCCCCGCGGATGCCGATGTGGTGATCATTGGCAACGCCATCTCGCGCGGCAATCCCGAGGCCGAAGCGGCCTTGAGCCGCAAGCTGCTCTATCAGTCGCTGCCCGAGGTGATGAAGGAGCATTTCCTGCGCGGGAAGCGCAACTTTGTGGTCAGCGGCACGCACGGCAAGACCACGACGTCCTCGATGCTGACCTGGCTGCTCAGGCATGCGGGCCGCAACCCCGGCTACATGATCGGCGGTTTGCCGAAAAACCTCGGCCGCGGCGCGGAGTTCACCGGTTCCGAATTCACCGTGCTGGAAGGCGACGAGTATGACACCGCGTTTTTCGACAAGCGTTCGAAATTCCTGCACTACCTTCCCGAGTGCGTGATCATCAACAACATCGAGTTTGATCACGCCGACATCTACAACTCGCTGGCCGAGATCCAGCTGAGTTTCCGCCGTTTGCTCAACATCGTGCCACGCAATGGCATGGCCTTTGTGAATGGCGACGAACGCAACGTGCTCGAGGTCATCCAGGGTGCGCCGTCGCCGGTCACGACCGTGGGTTTTGGCGAGGCCTGCGAGCTCCGGATCGAGCATGTCGAGTATGAGCCCGACCACAGCGCCTTCACCTTGGATGGGGTCGCGTATGTGGTGCCGATGACCGGTGAGTTCAACGTGCGCAATGCGGCGATGGCCGCTGCTGCGGCGGGATTTGCCGGATTGTCCGTGGATGAGATCCGTGCCGGCCTGAATGCTTTCGAGGGAGTCGCGCGGCGCCAGGAGCTGCGCGGTGAGGTCAATGGGGTGAAGGTCATCGATGACTTCGCGCACCACCCGACGGCGATCCGTCTGGCGGTCCAGAGCCTGCGCCAGATGCATCCCGGGGCGCGCTTGTGGGTCTTGTTCGAGCCGCGATCCAACACCACGCGGCGGGCGGTGTTCCAGGCGGAGCTCGCCGAGGCGCTGGCCTTGGCCGACATCGCGGTGGTCGCGGCGCTGACCGATCTGCACAAGATTCCCGAGCACGACCGCCTCGATCCCGAGCGGCTTTCCGCGGACATCGCACGGCATGGCGGTGAGGGGCATTACCTCGCCGACGTCGCGGCGATCGTCGATCGGGTCGCAAGGGATGCCCGGCCCGGCGACGTGGTGGCGGTGCTGTCCAATGGCGGGTTTGGTGGCATCCACGAGAAGCTGCTGGCGGCCTTGGCGTGAGGGTGCAAATGGCAGCTGAAAGCCGCCAATCCTCACCATGGCGCTCAAAGAGCGCCACTCCCATGAGCGTCATTGGAGTGGCTGCCCTGAGGCAGCCATTTTCAGGACTGGCGATTTCCAATCGCCATCCATCGCCCCGGCAGTCCTCCCCGCCCCCCTTGTTCTTGTGACTTGACCCAAGGGCCCGGGATCGGCAGGGTGCCGCCCCGCTATGGCCCTGTCGGCCGTGGCATCCTCAATTGAACCACTCCAACGTTTCCGTCATGGCCGCCAAGATCTACACCACCAAGGACGCCCCGATCACTCCGATCAAGAAGAAGACCCTCGCCGTGATTGGCTTCGGCTCGCAAGGCCACGCCCACGCGCTCAACCTCAAGGACAGCGGCTGCAATGTCGTCATCGGCCTTTACAAGAAATCCAAGTCCCGCGACGTCGCCAAGAAGCTTGGCTTCAAGGTCATGGACACCGCCGATGCGGTCAAAGCCGCCGACGTGATTTTCGTCGCCGTGCCCGACACCGTGATTCCTTCGGTCTACAAGAAGGACATCGCCCCCAACCTCACCAAGGGCAAGACCCTGCTGTTCTCCCACGGCTTCGCCGTCCACTTCAAGCTGCTGGCCCTGCCGAAGGACATCGACGTCATCCTCGTCGCCCCCAAAGGCCCTGGCCACACCGTGCGTTCGCAGTTTGTCGCCGGCAAGGGCGTTCCGGGTCTGATTGCGATCCATCAGGACGTTTCCGGCAAGGCCAAGAAGACCGCGCTCGCTTGGGCCGGTGGCATCGGCTGCGCCCGCGCCGGTGTGTTCGAAACCAACTTCCGCGAGGAAACCGTCACCGACCTCTTCGGTGAGCAGGTCGTGCTTTGCGGCGGGGCTTCCGCCCTCGTCAAAGCCGGATTCGAGACGCTCGTCGAAGCCGGCTACCAGCCCGAGATGGCCTACTTCGAGTGCTTGCACGAGCTCAAGCTCATCGTCGACCTGATGAACGAGCAAGGCATCGCCGGCATGCGCTTCTCGGTTTCCGAGACGGCCGAGTGGGGTGATGTTTCCGTGGGTCCGAAGATCATCGACGCTTCCGTCAAGAAGCGCATGAAGGCCCAGCTTAAGGAGATCGAGTCCGGCAAGTTCGCCAAGGAGTGGATGGCCGAATACGAAGGCGGCTACAAGCGCTTCAACAAGATCCGCAAGGAAGAGGCGGCCCACCAGATCGAAAAAGTCGGTGCCAAGCTGCGTTCGACCATGAGCTGGCTCAAGCAGAGCAAGCTCAAGAAGGGCGCCAGCCAGGCGAGCCTGATCTCCGGTTCGAACTGATCGACGCCGAGCGTTTCACCAAGCCCGCTTCCTGTCATGGGAAGCGGGCTTTTTGGTTTGGCGCTTTACAGCGGTTGGACTTTGACGCTTTCGGTCTTGCCGTTGACCTTGACTTTCACCTCGCCCCCCTGGCCGCCGCGGATGCGGTAGCGGGTGACCTTGCCGTCGAGCCATTCGAAGTCGACGTGATAGCCACCACGGGCGCGCAGGCCGGTGACCTTGCCATTCGGCCAGGCATCGGGCAGGGCGGGCAGGAGGTGGATGGCCTCGCCGTGGCTTTGCAGCAGCATCTCGGCGACGGCGGCGGTGCCGCCGAAGTTGCCGTCGATCTGGAATGGCGGGTGGAGGCAGAAGAGGTTCTTGCCGCCCTTGGGGATGAGCATGTTGAGCAGCTTGTTGGCATGGTTGCCGTCGTGGAGGCGGGCCCAGAAGTTGACCTTCCAGGCCATCGACCAGCCGGTGCTCGGGTCGCCCCGGCGCTGCAGGGTCACGCGGGCGGCCTTCGCCAGCTCGGGGGTGGTTTCGGGATTGATTTCATCATACGGATGGAGGCCGTAGAGGTGGGAGACGTGGCGGTGGGTGGGTTCGATTTCCTCATAGTCTTCGAGCCACTCCATGATTTGCCCGTGCTTGCCGATGCGGGTGGGTGCCAGCTGGCTGCGGGCTTCGGCGAGGGTCGCGCGGAATTCGGGATCGATGCCGAGGATTTCGGCTGAACGGATGCAGTTGCCGAACAGCTCGCGCAGGATCTGCATGTCCATGGTTGATCCCATGCAGATGCGCGCCACCTCGCCGTTGGGCAATTTGAAGCCGTTCTCCGGAGAATTCGACGGGGCGGTGACCAGGAAGCCGCTTTGCGGGTCACGGATCAGCATGTCGAGGTAGAATTCGGCCGAGCCTTTCATGATCGGGTAGGCCCACTGGAGGAATTCGAGGTCGCGGCCGAAGTCGTAGTGTTCCCAGAGGTGTTGGCAAAGCCAGGCCGAGCCGCTCGAGGTGGCCCCCCATTTGGCGTTTTCGCCCGGAGCGGTGAAACCCCAGGGGTTGGTGATCACGTGAGCCACCCAGCCGTCGGCATCATAGTAGGCCTTGGCGGTTTCCGCGCCGGGCGTCTGCAGGGACTCGATGAGCTTGAACAGCGGCTGGTGACAATCGCCGAGGCCACTGACTTCGGCGGGCCAGTAGTTCATCTGGAGGTTGATGTTGAGGTGGTAGTCGCCATTCCAGGCGGTCTGGATGCCTTCGGCCCAGATCCCTTGGAGGTTTGCTGGCATCGTGCCGGGCCGGGAGCTGCTGATGAGCAGGTAGCGGCCGAAATTGAAGTAGAGCTCCGCGAGCTTGGGGTCGCTGCCGCCGGCGGCGACTGCGGCGATCCGTTGGTCGGTCGGCAGTGCCGCTTGGCTGGCTTGCTGCGGATCGTCGAGTTGGATGCTGACGCGGTCGAAATAGCTCCGGTATTCCGCGATGTGTTCGCCCTGGAGCTGGGAGTAGGGCTTGGCGGCGGCATTGGCGATGTCTTTTGCGGTCGCCGCATGCGGATCGGCAATGCCGCGGCCGGCAAAGCCCCGGTAGTTGGTGGCGGCCGCGACGAGCAGGACCACCTCGTCTGCGGCATCGATGTGCAGCACGCCGTCCTTGACCGAGACTTTGCCGCCCTTGGTCAGCGCGCGCAGGCGGGTGACGTACGTCAATCCCTCGACCCCAGGTTGACCGCTGTTCAGCTGGCCGCTCATGATTAGTCCATTGCTGCCATCCGCTTCCGTTTTCGCGCGTTCGGCACGCTCGAGGGTCGCTTGAAATGCGATCGCTCCCGGCTTGTTGGCGGTGAAGCGGAAGGCCATCACTTCGTCAGGCGCGCTGGCAAAGGCCTCGCGGGTGTAGCTGATGCCATCGCATTGGTATTCAACGCGCGCGATCGCGCGGCTGAGGTCGAGGCTCCGCCGGTATTGTTCGACCGGGCCGGAGCCGGTGCGGAACTCGAGTTTGAGGTCACCGAGCGTTTGATAGCAGCCGAAGGGGACGTTCGCGCCCCTGCCGCGGCCCGAGCCCGGACCGGCGCAGGTGAAGGTGGCGTTGACCAGATCCTCAGCCTCCCTGTTTTTGCCTTCGAGCAGGAGCTGGCGGATTCGAGGGAGGTTCGCGGCAGCGTTCGGGCGGTTGTTTGGTGCTCTCGATCCGGACCAGACCGATTCCTCGTTGAGCGAGATGCGCTCCTTCACCACGCCGCCGAAGACGTTGGCTCCGAGACGGCCGTTGCCGATCGGTAGCGATTCCCGTTCCCAGTTGGCTGCCGGCTGGGAGTACCAGAGTGTGTTTGCGGGATCGGCTGCGGTGGCGGGATGGGCTGCGATCCATGCGCTGGCAGCGATGCCGAGCATGGGTTTCAAAAAGTTGGTGGTGTTCATGGCGGTGGACTTGCTTCCAAGAGAGACGGGTTTTGTCCTCATACGGCGGCGCTGCGGTGGGTCTTGCGCTCGACGGATTCCGGTCTTGGCCTGGCGGGCGCAGGCGCTAGGCTGTGTGCATGAGCGAGGCGACGTGCTTGAGGTTTCCGCAGACGGGCAAACCCTCCGAGGTGTTGGAGTTGCATGCGTTCACTCCCCGGACCTTGGCCGAGGGCGAGGTGCGGGTAAGGATCTCAGCGGCACCGATCAATCCGGCGGATCTGAACACGATCGAGGGGACCTATGGGGTC
>CBFGOB010000191.1:0-5604 GCA_965650215.1 uncultured bacterium
GGCGTCGGATCAATCCTGCGAACTGCCGTAGGCACCGCCTGCGATGCCGCCAGCGGCTGCGCCAAGCAAGGCACCTTCGGTGGTGCGTCCCGACTGGTGGCCGATGAGGGCGCCGGTTCCGGCACCGATGAGGGCGCCGGTGGTGGCTCCGCGTTGGGTGTTGGGGCTCATGTTGTGGCAGCTGGTGAAGGCCAGGGCGACAAGGGAAGTGCTGAGGATGAGGATGGTTTTCATGGCGGGTAATGGTCCTAGCAAGATAGGCGGAGATCGGATGGGATCAAGAAGTTTTACGGCGCGGATCCGATCATCGGCTTGCGTTTGGCGGCCTTGAGCATGCCGCAGCCGGCGGCGACGTCGATGCCGCGGCGCTGACGGAAGGTGCAGGGGAAGCCGGCCTTGCGCAGGATGCGTTGGAATTCGTGGCCCGCCTCGCTGGCGTGGCCGGAGAAGCCGCCGGTCGGGTTGAGCGGGATGAGGTTGATGTGGGCGTCGATGCCCTCGAGCAGCTTGGCGAGACGCTCCGCGGTTTCGCGCGAATCGTTTTTGCCGGCGATGAGCGTCCACTCGAAGAAGATGCGCTTGCCGGTGTGGCGGCCGTAGTCGCGGCAGGCGTCGATGAGCATCGCCAGATTCCAGCGCTGGCTGGCCGGGACCAGGGCCGAGCGTTCCGCTTCGGTCGACCCGTGGAGGCTGACCGCGAGGCGGTAGGGGCTTTGTTCGCGGGCCATGCGTTCGATGCCCGGCACGACGCCGACGGTGCTGATGGCGATCTTCGACGGACCGATACCGATGCCGCGGACGTCCGAGATCGTATCGAGGGCCTTCATCACCGCGTCGATGTTGTGGAGGGGTTCGCCCATGCCCATCATCACCAGGTTACGCACGCGCTTGTCCGGGTGGCTTTGCCTGAGCACGCGCCGGGCGTGGAGGACCTGGGCGATGATTTCGCCCGGGCGCAGGTGGCGGACAAATCCCATCTGCCCGGTGGCGCAGAACACGCAGCCCATCGCGCAGCCGGCCTGGGTGCTCACGCAGACGGTGTGGCGGCCGTCGTATCCCATGAGCACGGTTTCGATCGTCTGGCCGTCGCGGAGTCTGAGCAGGAATTTGCGGGTGAGTCCGTCGCTGCTCGGGATCTCGTCGGCGAGTTCCGGGACATCGAGGAAGAAGCGTTTGCTGTCGCCGACGTGTTGGTCGACCCATTGCTGGAGCGGCGGGAGGAATCCGGCGTCGGAGAAGTCCGTGCGTGCTTCGCGATGCAGGCTGCGCCAGAGGGTTTTCGCGTGGCTGGGTTTGATGCCGTCCAGGCGCAGGGTCTCCTCGAGCTCGGCATATGCGAGGTCGTGGAGCGAGCGGGTGGGCATGGCCATGCGGGGATTGACGATGGATTGCGGCGGATTGCAAACCGATTCCGAGTCGCTCAAGCGCCGAGCCAGATGTTGCCGAGCAGTCCGATCAGGAATCCACCCACAGCGCCCAGCGGCGGTGCCCAGTGGCGGGCGAGCTTCGCCTGGGGCGCGATGTCCTGGAAGATCGCATAGAGGATTCCGCCGGCGGCGAAGATCATGATGCCGTGGAGCAGCGTTTCGTGGCCGACCAGCTGGGTCATGCCCAGCCAGCCCATCAGCGGCCCCAGTGGGACCATGCAGGTCATCACGATCAGGACGCGGCGGCCCTTCACCCGGCTGCGTCCCGCCATTTCGCGGAAGGCGTTGAAGCCTTCGGGAACGTTTTGCAAGGCGATCAGCAGCGCGAGGCTCAGGCCCGCGCCGTGGCCCTTCGCAAAGGCCGCGCCCATCGCCAGCGACTCGGGCAGGAAGTCGGCGAGCATCGCCATCATTTGCGACGCGGGGGTCTTGCGCTTGGCCAGCCAGATGTCGAGCAGCATGAAGCTTACGCCGCCGGCGACAAACCATGCGCTCAGCGACCACGGCGACAATCCCGCGCTGCCTTCCGGCACCAGCACCAGCGCCACCGCCGAGAGCAGCACGCCGCCACCGAAGGCCAGGATGCTGTGGCGCAATTCCTGGTAGAGCCAACCCGGTCGCAGGCTGCCGATCATCGCCAGCCAGCCACCCGCCGGCATGGCGGCCGATGCGATGGCGGTGAGCAGCACCATCAACAGCAGCGGATTGGAATCCATGACCGCATGATGGCGATTCCACGGCCAAGGGCAAGACGCGCGTTGGCCGGCGGCACCGTGTGGATTTGCCTGCGTGCGGGGATGATACAGCTGTGGTGTTTGCCGCGTATCCGCCTGCATGAAGCGATTGCAGGCTGGGTGGGTGGCGGTTGCGTGTCTGTGGGCCGTTCCCGGCGATGCCGGGCAGACCTTGGAGGAGGTCTTCCGGGATTTGCCGCCCTCCGCGAAGCGCCTGACGGGTCCACTCTTCTGGCTGCACGGCGACGAATCCCCGGAGCACCTCAACGCGATCCTCGAGAAGGTCGCCGCAGGAGGAAACGGCAGCTTCACCGCGGAATCCCGTCCGCACAAGGATTGGCTGGGCGAGGGATGGTATCGGGATTTGCAGCATTGTCTGGATGCCTCGAAGCGTCTCGATCTTGAAATGTGGATCTTCGACGAGGACTGGTGGCCGAGCCAGACGGTTGCGGGCAAGGTGCCGATGGAATACGCGGCGAAAGTCCTGATGGCCGAAGCGCGGCCGATCGATGCTTCCGGGATCTATCAGGGAAACCCCGCGGCCGATCCGCGCTTTGTGGCGCTGCTGGCGGGGCGGCTCGACCGCAATGGGGCGGTCGAGGCGGAATCGTTGAAGGATCTGGGTGCCGAGGCCCGCAAGGGGGCGCTCCGCTGGTCGCCGCCGGCCGATGGAGGGAAGTGGCAGGTGATGGAATTCCGTTGGGATCATGCGCCGCGCCTCAAACAGGGCGGGCGCATCGCGATCGACGGCATGAGCCGTGATTGTGTCGATTGGTACATCCGCACGGTCTATGAACCGCACCATGCGCGCTTCGGCCGCAACTTCGGCAAGACCATCCCGGGTTTCTTTTATGACGAGCCGGAGACGCCGGGTGACTGGGGGACGGAGCTCGCCGATACCTTCAGGCGGATGGGGGTCGATTGGATGCGCGCCTTTGTCGCGTGGAAATTCAGGTTGTCCGGAGAGGATCAGGCCGCCGCGTTCTATCAATATGCCGAGGCCCGCGCCGAAACCTGGGGCCGTGTGACATACGGCGGCTTGTCCGAGTGGTGCCGCGAGCGCGGGGTGGTTTCGATCGGGCATTTCATGGAGCACAATCAGCTCTATTACCACCCCGGGTATTGTGCCGGTGACCTGATGCGCCTGCAGAAATACAGCGACATGGGCGGCATCGACCTCGTCTGCAAGCAGCTCTATCCCGGTCAGCGGCCGGATGGTTTCTATCAGATGCCTAAGCTCGGCAGCTCGGTGTCGCATGTCTACGGCAAGCGCGACGACATCGCGATGTGCGAGATTTTCGGCGGCTACGGCCAGGAGCTGACCTATCCCCAGATGAAGTGGTTGTGCGACCAGCACCAGGTGCGCGGGATCAACTTCATGATCCCCCATTCCTTCAACCCGCGCGCGCCGGCGGACAGGGACTACCCGCCGTATTTCTACAATGGCGGATACGAACCGCGCTTCGCGCTTTACCGGGTGTGGGCGGATTATTCCAGCAGGCTGTCGCTGGCGCTGACCGGTGGCCGTCACGTCTGCCCGGTCGCGGTGCTGTTCAGCGGCAATGCGAAGCGCGTCGGCGCCTACACGACCCCCGAGGACTTCACCAGCTCCGTCCAGGATGCGCTTTATGACTGCGACTGGCTGCCCTTCGAGCGTTTTGAGGATGAGGCCAGCGCGATCGCCGGTGGCGAGTTGAGGCTGCATGGCGAGCGTTACCGCGTGCTGGTGGTGCCACCGGCGGAGGCGATGCCCTACCGCACCCTGGAGAAGGTGAAGGCCTTTCACGATGCCGGAGGCGTGGTGGTCGGCTATGGCCGCCTGCCGACGCTGTCGCTGACCCCCGGTCGCAAGGCCGGTGACCTGCGCGCGCTGTGCGAAGCGATCTGGGGGACGGGAGCAAAGCCGGGTCCGGGGGTCTGCAAGGTCAGCCCGAAGGGCGGGCGTTCCTATCTGTTGGTTGAAAAGCCGACGCCGCCCGAGATCGCGGCCTGCATGAACGATGCCGGAGTGCCGCCGGTCGTGGAAGTCCTGGAGGGTGACACCGGCAACTGGCTCCATGCGCTCCGCCGGGTCGATCGCGAAGGCCGCGAGCTCGTGATGATTGCCAACCAGAACACCGAGGGCGGTGCGCGTGCGTATTCGCTGCGGATCCCGGGAGCCCAAGGTGCCCCGGAAGCCTGGGATGCGATGCGGGGCGAGTTCCATTCCTTGCCTTGGCGTCAGGAAACATCGGGCGTGGTGCTGGAACTCACCCTCGAGCCGGTGGAGAGCGTGTTGATCCGTTTTGGTGGCACGCGCAGCCTGCCGCTGCGCCTGACCCCGTCGTCGCGTCCGCTCGCGGTGCAAGCGGTGGAGGTGTCAGGCAGCGCAGCGCCGGTCGTCTATCCGGTGCCGGAAAAGGGTCAGAAAAGCCCCTGTGCCGGAGCGGCATTCCAAGGCGAGCTGACGCTTTCCGCGGATGCCCTCCAGCCTGGACGGCGCGCCTATCTGGTTTGCGAAATGTCCCCGGATGCGGCCGAGGACGCGGCGGCCGTGCAGGTCAATGGCGTCCATGCCGGAGGCTTCATCGGCAAACCCTATCGGGTTGAAATCACAAGCCGCTTGAAAGCCGGGGCGAATGCCCTGCGCATTGAGCCGTTCCCGGTCCGCGAGGTCCGGATCGAGTGGCATTGAGGCCCGGCAACGTTCGCGCCCGGGTTCCGCCGCTTTTTCAGAGCATCTCCCAAGGCAGGGCCTGCGGGATTACTTCGCTGGGATGGCTTTTTCCTTCGCCGCCTTTTCCTGCGCGGCTTTTTCCTGCCTGGCCTTGCGGGCGGCGGCGCGTGTTTCCTGGGCGGCTTTGCCGGCGGCCAACAGCGGTGCCCACGCGGCCTTCGCCTTGTCGATTTGTTCCGCGTTGAGCCCGAAGGCCTGGAGCACGCCGACAGCCATCAGCTGGTTGCCTTCCGCGTTCATGTGGACGCCATCGGAGGTCAGCACGTTGGTGCCGGGTTGCTTGGCGGCCTTGATGTGATCCTGGAACATCGCGTTGAGGTCGGCGATCGGCAATTGGCGTTCCTTGGCAAGGCCGCGGAGGAATTCATTGTAGGGGGCGAGCTTGCGGTTGAGGTCGTTGTCGAGTTCCTCCTTGATGACCGTGGCGGTGAGGATGACCGGACGGATGCCGGCGGCGCTCGCCCGGTCGAGGATCTCGGTGATGTTTTTCTTGTAAGTCCCGCGTTCGGCGACCTTGTCATCGAAGGGGCCGGCGGCGGCCATCGCCTCGTCGAGCGGCACGCCTTTGGCACCGTGCCAGGTGTCATTGACCCCGCAGCTGAGGGTCATCCATTGCGGGGATTTCGACAGCACGTCCTTTTCGAGGCGGGCAAGCATCTGGTTCGACTTGTGGCCGCTGATCCCGGCCGGGATCGCCTTGGCCTCGACGCCGTTGGCCTTGAGGCCT
>CBFGOB010000192.1:0-5600 GCA_965650215.1 uncultured bacterium
CCTGGGCACGCCTGCCGCCGCCAAACCCGGCAAGGGCAAGGGCAACGATGACGCCGTCCAAGTCGACAAAGGCAAAGGCAAGGCGAAGCAGGAAACCACCGAAGTCGACAAGGGAAAGGGCAAGGGCGCTGACAAGGACAAGGGCAAACCCGAACACGCCAAAGGCCCCGATGCCCGCGACATCGTCAAGTTCGACAAAAGCGACCACGACCTGATCCGCTCGCTCTTCGGCACCGAGGGCAACCGCAGCAGCCTGCCCCCCGGCCTCGCCATGAACCTCAAGCGCGGCAAACCCCTGCCACCCGGCTGGCAGAAGAAACTCGTTCCCGGCTACCGGCTGGAAGACGCATGGATGGGATCCTTCATCCCGGTCTCCTACGATGACCTTCCAAGGGTCCGCAGGGTCCCCAACACCCAGCTCTATTACCACGACAACAAGGTCGTCCGCGTGATGAGCGCCACCCGTGAAATCCTCGACGTGATCGACGTCCGCTGAGCCGCCAGCCCGGCCACCGGCATCGGCCCGAAAACGACTCCGCATTTTCCGCCACAAGACCTGCGAGGTATTGCGCAGGTCATGCGGAGCGATGCCACCCCCCCGGTGGGAAGCTTCCAACGCATCCCATGGCGGCCGGCAAAAAGCCCAATCTCGACTCCGTCACGACCATCAACAGCGATGGCTCGCGCTACTTTTTGCACCCGGCCGATGTCCGTGGGAAATGGAACCGCCTGAGGCGCCTGGTCGGCATCGCGCTGATCGCCATCTACATCCTGCTGCCGTGGATTCCGATCAACGGCAGTCCCGCGGTCTTCCTCGATGTGGAAAACCGCATGTTCCACCTCTTCGGGCTCACCCTCGTGCCGCAGGACCTGTGGGTCATGTTCTTCGCCGTCACCGGCGCCGGCTTCGCCCTGTTCTTCGGCACCGCATTGCTGGGCCGCATCTGGTGCGGCTGGGCCTGCCCCTACACGGTCTTCCTCGACCACATCTACCGCCGCATCGAACGCTGGATCGAAGGCGACGCCCCCGCCCGCAGGGCGCTCGCCAAAGCCCCATGGACCGCCGGCAAGATCCTCAAGTGGCTCACCAAGCACAGCGCCTACGCCGCCGTCTCCGCACTCATCGCGCATGTCTTCCTCTCCTACTTCGTCTCGCTCGAGCGGCTCTACGAACAGATGCAGGACGGTCCGCTGCAACACGCCACCGCCTTCGGCGTCGTCAGCTCGATCACCGCCGCCCTCTGGTTCTGCTTCGGCTATTTCCGCGAACAGTTCTGCATCATCATGTGCCCGTACGGCCGCCTCCAAAGCGCGCTCACCGACGATGACACGGTCAACGTCGGCTACGATGAAAACCGCGGCGAACCCCGCGGCAAACGCCACAAGGAGCAAACCGCCGATGCCCCGGCGAAAAGCGGCGACTGCATCGATTGCCGCCGCTGCGTCCAGGTCTGCCCGACCGGCATCGACATCCGCAACGGCCTCCAACTCGAATGCATCGGCTGCACCGCCTGCATCGATGCCTGCGACGAGGTGATGGCGAAAATCGACCGCCCCGCCGGACTCATCCGCTACGACTCGCTCAACGGCTTCGCCGGCAAGGGCCGCCGTTTCCTGCGCCCGCGCATCTACGCCTACACCGGACTTGCGGCCCTCGGATTGCTCGCCCTGCTCGTCGTCGCCTCGCTCAAGGCCCGACCCTTCAACGCCACGATCTCGCGGATCGGCGGTGCCGGCTTCTACAGCGACGCCAATTCGGTCCGCAACATCTACAAGGTCCGCTTCACCAACAAACGCAACCAGGCGGCCACCGTCACGATCCGCCTCGGCAGCGACGCCCCACAAGGCTTCGAACTCAGCGGATCAAACCAAACCTTCACCATCGCCGCCCTCGGCGAAATGTCGCGCACCTGCGTGGTGCTCGTCCCGCTCGACGACTACCGCGGCGTCACCGACATCACCCTCAACATCCACGCCGACCCCGGCGACGTGATGATCCCCAAAACCGTCCGCTTCCTCGGCCCCAACCCGCAATCGAATCCCAACTCCGAAATCCCATGAAAAGCATCCAAGCATTCATCACCCGCAATCCCTGGATCTACATCGTCCTGGCCTTCGTCCTGCTGCTCGCCGCCTGGTCGACCCTCATCACGGTGGCCATGAAGTATTCGCCACAGGTCGTCGAAGTCCGCAAGTGATCCAGCACCCGCCCTGCCCGTGACCACCGCCGCCGCCCTCATCGCCGGACTCGCCACCAGCCTGCACTGCGCCGGCATGTGCGGACCGATCGCGTGCGGACTCGGCACCCTCGCGAAATCGGAGAGCGAACGGCTCACCGCCGCCTCGCTCTATCACGGCAGTCGCCTGCTTTCCTACGGACTCATCGGCATGCTCTGCGGCGCACTCGGCCAACAGCCGCTGCGCTGGTTTTTCGATTCCCCGGCCTCCCTCCTGCCCTGGGTGATGGTGCTGCTGCTGGTCATGATGGCTTTCGGCCTGGATAAAAAAATCCCCCGCCCCGCCATCCTCAACCGCTTCACCGCACGCGCACGCTTCAAGGCCAGCCGCTTTTCCTCCTACGGCGGCGCCACCGCCATGGGGCTGCTCACCCCCCTGCTGCCCTGCGGACCGCTCTACCTCGTCTTCGGCGCCGCCTTGCTCGCCGGGTCGGCCGCCAAAGGTGCCGAATTCACCCTCGCCTTCGGCCTCGGCACCGTGCCGCTGCTCTGGCTCGTCCAACACCAGTTCCACCGGATCCGCACCAAACTCACCCCGCGGATGATGAGCCTCACGCGCCGCAGCCTCGCCCTGGTCACCGCCGTCCTCCTCGCCTGGCGCCTCCACGGCACCCTGCCGGGCACCTTCGACAGCCGACCCGCAAGCGACCCGCAGGCACTGCCCTCCTGCTGCCACTGAGCACCGCTAGGGTCATGTTGACAACATGACCGCCACGCTGGGCGTTGACCCGCTGGGCAAGCCTCATCCTGCCACGAGTGCCCCGTTTCCAAAAGCCTCTCAGCCCGATTTTACTTCCGGATCAAGGCGCTTGTGCTTCACTGCGCCCATGCACCCTCGCATCGGCATCCTCACCCTCGCGGCGCTGTGGTTCCTCAGCCCCTGCGCTTACGCCTCGGCCCTGAGAAAAGACAAGGCCGCCATCAGCTTCCACGCCGAAGCCCAGAAGACGGACAACCCGAAGATGATCTTCCCGCTTACCCTCGGGGGCAGGGAACGGGTGTTCAGCCGCACTCCGGATTTCAGCCTCAAGGACATGATGGCCTTCCGGCCCTTCCCCTCGAAAACGGCCGATGACCTTTTCGGCGCCGCCATCTACCTCAAACCCCACGCCGCCAAACGCCTCAGCATGCTCAGCAATGCCAACCAAGGCCGCTGGCTCGCCGCCAAGGTCAACGGCCGCACGGTCGACGCCGTGCTCATCAATACCCAGATCAACGACGGCACGCTCGTCATCTGGGACAACCTCAGCGTCGATGACCTGCGCTCGCTGGAAAAAGCACTCAAACGTGTAAAGCCCGAACCGAATCCCGAGTAATACCCCGCGATGATCCGACTGCTCCTCGTCCTCACCGCCACCCTCGGACTGCTCCGCGGCCAAGGCATCGACCTGCGCCTCCCCACCGACAACGATTTCCTGTTCCACGGCCAACCGGAACAATTCTACATGCACGTCGACCGCACCTTCGAGGGCGAGACCAGCAAACCCTGGCAGGGCGGATGCTACGGCTATGTGCGCAACCCCTTCCGCATCAATGGCAAAGTCATCATGACCAAACTCCATGAGGGGATCGACATCAAACCGCTCAAACGCGATGCCCGCAACCGCCCGCTCGACGAAGTCCGCAGCATCGCCAAGGGCCGGGTCGCCTATGTCGGCGCCGTCGCCGGCCAAAGCAACTACGGACGCTACGTCGTCATCGAACACCGCTGGGAAAACTCGTCGATTTACTCGCTCTACGCCCACCTGGCGGAAATCCACTGCAAATACGGCGACCCGGTCGAAGCCGGCACCCCGATCGGCATCCTCGGCTGCACCGGCAGCGGACTCAACCTCGAACGCGCCCACGTCCACCTCGAAATCGGCATGATGATGAGCACCCGCTTCGATGTCTGGGCCAAGGGCATGATCAACCACCACGGCAACTTCAACGGCATGAACCTCTGCGGCACCGACGTCGCCCGCTTCTACCTCGAACACCGCGACAACCCGCAGATGAAGTTCAGCGAATTCGTCGCCAACACACCGGTCTACTTCAAAGCCCTCGTCCCCTTCCAAGGCACGCCGGATTTTGTCAAACGCCACCCCTGGATCTGCCACGGCGATCCCCACCACGCCCGCTCCTGGGAAATCAGCTTCAGCGCCACCGGCGTGCCGGTCGCCTTCACTCCCAGCCCGCGCAGCGTCGCCACCCCGATCATCACCGCCGTCCGCCCCTCCGACATCCCCCACCGCTACCTCACCCGCCACCTGATCAAGGGCGAACAGAACCACGCCAGCCTCGATACCAAAGGCACCCAGCTGATCAAGCTGATCATGGATGACTTCTGATCGTCCCCACCCCACCCGCCACCACCAAGCATCCACCCCGCCATGTCCGACACGATCCTCGAAAAATTGCACTCGATGGGCCTCCGCCTGCCCGAAGTCCCGACCCCGATCGCCGCCTACGTGAACTGCGTGCGCAGCGGCAACCTCCTGTTCCTCTCCGGCGGGCTCCCGATCGACGGCGACCACAAGGTCATCGGCAAAGTCCCCACCGACGTCTCGATCGAGGACGCGAAGCAAGCCGCCCGCATCTGCATCCTCAACCGCCTCGCCGTCATCCGCGACGAAATCGGCTCACTCGACAAGGTCAAACAAATCGTCAGCCTCAATGGCTTTGTCAGCTCGGAACCCGACTTCTACGGCCACCCCCAGGTGATCAACGGCGCCTCCGAACTGCTCGTCGACATCTTCGGCGACAAAGGCAAACACTCCCGCACCGCCCTCGGCGCCCCCGCCCTGCCCCTCAACTGCACGGTCGAAATCAATCTCGTCGTCGAAGTGGAGGACTGAGCAAGCCTGCAGCCGGCCGCAAGCCGATGCGTGTCCCTTGGGACCACCGATCTGCCCTCAGCACCAGGCGACGGCCACAGCCATCGGTTTGCATGCAGCCCACACCCGACAAACTGTCTGGTGCAACGCATGGTGCGTGAACCGCTTCCAGTGCACGCCTGCAGATCGCTCAGCGCGATTTCTCGTAAAGGTATCCCGAACCAGCGCCCAAGGCGGCTCCAACCGCAGCACCTTTCACCGGATTACCGGCAATCACCGCACCAGCCCCCGCACCAATCAAGGCGCCAGTGGCAGCCGAGTTCTCCGCGCGGGTTCCAAAATTGGTGCATGACGACAGGGTGCTGACCGCTGCAAGCGGAACAACGAACGCAAAAAGCAATGTTTTGGACGTTTTCATGATCCACCAAGATGCACCCAAACCATCGCACACGCAACTTGGAAACACCCTCCGGATGCCGGCCGCCCCGCTTCCACGGCCGTTCACCCATCGGGCATGAGTGTTGCGGGGGCCACGCCAGGGCATGGT
>CBFGOB010000193.1:0-5591 GCA_965650215.1 uncultured bacterium
TGGGAGACGTGGAGCGAGCTGCAGCACCGGCTGTGGCGGATGCGCCCGCCGGACCCGCGGCCTCCGCGGGCTCGGGCATTGCATCCTTGATCCATCCGCCGAGCTTGGCCTTGATCCCGTCGCAGGAACCCAGCCCGAACGCCAGCAGCAAGCATCCGATCCATCGACATGTCGTGGGCATGCCTGCCACCATACGGCAGCGCAGGCGGGGACCAAGCGGATTCAAGCGCGGCCGCGGAAATTTTCACGCATGCGCGGCAGGCGGCTACTGGGCGGGAAACACCAGGCGGAAGCCCACGTCCCTGCGCCGCAAGCGGCGGTCATCGACCCACTCGCGGCTCAGCGCATGGCTGGCGTCCTGCAGGTAGGATCCACCGATCAGCACCCATTTCTTCTCTCCCAGGGGATTGGCGGGATTGGCGGTCGGCTCCGACAACCACTCACTCACCGAGCCTGCCATGTTCAAGACCCCGCAACCCGAACGGTCGGGCGACTGAAGATCGATGGGGCCCCAGAATCCGCAGGGGATCCCGGAGATCTTGTCGGGTTCCATGCCCAGGGCGGAAAGCCACTGGGAATAGCTCGGAAGACTGCCGCGCTTCCATTCCGCATAGGCGGCGGCGTCCCACCAGTCGATGCCGATCACCGGCGTGTCGAGGTTCACGCGCTGGCCATTCCAAGCGGTGGCCGATTTGGCGGCAGCCAACAGCGCCTCCCAATCGTCCGGCAGGTGCGAGGTTTTTTCCGCAGGTTGTTCCTTGTGGTCGAAGACCGTCGCCTGACCGCTTTCCTCCAGCGCCTTGAGGGCTGTGAGAAAGCGCTCGTATTCGCCGATCGTCACCTCGTGGGCCATGATCCGGAATGCCGGCACCGGTACGCCGGCGACCGCATGTTCCGGAATCGCCAGCGGTTCGGGCAGACGGACCCGTTCCATCGGTGGTCCCTGATCCGTGTTGTTGCGCAGCACCGCGATCAGGACCACGGCGACGGCCAGCACACCGGCGGTCCACAAAAGGGTCGTCGGCTTGCGTGAAGGCGTGCCGTCCGCCGCACGCGGACGGGTCGCATAAGGCTCGGAAAGCTGCTTCTCGATCTGCTCGCAGAGTTCGATGACCT
This sequence comes from uncultured bacterium, assembly GCA_965650215.1. Lineage (GTDB taxonomy): Bacteria > Verrucomicrobiota > Verrucomicrobiia > Verrucomicrobiales > Akkermansiaceae > Luteolibacter. The sequence continues at coordinate 1,117 of CBFGOB010000193.1, forward strand.
GGAACCATTGCATCGGCTGCGCGATTTCCTCGCCCCGCATCCAGCTCAGGAGCGTCAGCAAGCGGGTCGTTCCGGGTTGGCCGTCGGCCACCAAGGGCTGGAGGGCCTGGCCAAGGCAAACCATGTCGCGGGCGGTTTCGCCATCGTCGCGCAGGCCACCCTGGGCGAGATTGTCCATGCGCAGCACCCCGTGGTCATCGATCCGGATGTGCTCGAGCTGCAGCGGAGCCGACGACTGGCGCTGGGCTTCCAACTGGGCCTGGACCTCGGCGATCCGCCGCAGCAGGTGGGCCAGATCGTATGGCTTCATCGGCTCACCCGCCTGGATCCTGACCCTCAATGCCCGCCCGGGCAAAAACTCGTGCGCATAGTAGCACTGGTCCTCATCGGTGACCGCCTCGAAGACCGAGGCCACGATCGGATGCTTCATCGCTGCCTTCGCGCGGACGTCCGCAATGAAGTTGGCCCGGTGCTCGAGCTGATCCGGCTTCAACTCATCGACCTGGACCTTGCGTCCGACCGACACCTGCTCGGCGAGCCAACGCCAGGCGAGCGGGGTTTCCATGACCCTCTCCAGAAGTCGGTAATCTCCAAGCATGCGGGGGTTGGCGGCAGGATCGGTCATGGGATGGACGGCTTATACGCAGGAAAAGACCCAAAACTTTTAACGGGAGGGCAATAATGGAACGGAAGGGTCAAAATCAGGCGGCAAGCTGTCCTGGAAGTCGGGCGGCAAGGACTCGCCGAAACCTGCTTCCGGTTGCTTGACGACCTTGGCCGCCAGATCGCGCGGCCAGGCCTGGACATCGAAGACGACTCCCTGATAGCTCAAGGTCACCACCTGACCGTAGAATTCGCGGCTGCCGAACAAATGCGAGGTGGGACCGTCGACCGCCGGGATCGTGTAGGTCATGCGCAGGCTTTCCTCGCCACCGGCCCAATCGAATGGCAGCGACACCCAGCGGCTCACGACCCACGACGGGTCGTTGAGCTCGACGATTTCGCCGCGCTTGGTGCGGACAAAGAATCGGACCTCAACCTGGATTCCCGCCATCTCGACCTCTGCGGCCGGGGCTTTCTGCACAGGAATCGTCAGGATCACCTGCTGGCCGTCGGCATGCTTCGGGTTGTTGAAGATGCGCACCCGGCCCAAGGACAGCTTGCCCAGCATGTCCTCGGTCTGGGACACGCCGTCGCGCAGCTTCGCCGCCGCCATTTCATACAGCGATCCGGCCTTGCCGACCCCCATGCGGAACACCCGCTCGAAATACTCCGAGGCCTTGTCAAAGACCCCCATCTGCTCGTGGACGACCCCCAACTCGTACAGCACGCTCGCATCCTCCGGCGATTGCAGCAGCGCCTGCTCGAGCTTGACGATCGACTTGCCCATGTCGCCCGCAACCCGCGCCTGCCGCGCTTCCATCAGCAAGCGCTCGGAACGCGGATCCTCAATCGAAGGCACCCGCAGCGGGCTGGGTTCGACCTTCGGCGGCTCGGGAACCGCCGGGGACGCCATCGCCAGCGGCGCAGTCGATGGTGGCGCGGCGGCTGTCGGCGCCTCGATCCACACCGGCTTGTACACCTCCTTCTCGATGACCTTCACCTGCTGGGACTCCCTGAAGCGCACGGCCAGCGCCATGCCGGCAATCCAAAGCTGGGCGAAAACGATCAATCCGAGGATCCACAAGGCCACGGCAAAGGCGGGAAACCCCGCCTTGGCACCGTGATCGGACGCTTCGGAACGCATGATGGCACGATGAGCAAGTGCCATGATCCTGTCAATGCGGGCCACGCAAGCGCCTGTGCCATTGCGGACAGCGGATTTCTTGGCTATAGCATCGCCAACCATGAGCGATTCCCGTCCCCTGAGCTACTGCCCCGACCTGCTGCATTATTCCCGGCGGCACTCGCGCGAGGTCAAGGTCGGTGGAGTCGGCATCGGCGGCAACAACCCGGTGCGGGTGCAATCGATGATCACCTCGGACACCCGCGACACCCGCGCCTGCGTCGCGGAGGTGCTCACCCTCGCCGAGGCCGGCTGTGAAATCGTCCGCATCACCGCCCAAACGAAGGTCTACGCCGCCAATCTGGAGCACATCGCCCGCGAAGTCCGGGCCGCCGGTTGTACGGTGCCGCTGGTCGCCGACATCCACTTCAAGCCCGACGCCGCACTGGAAGCCGCCAAGTGGGTCGAAAAAATCCGCGTCAACCCCGGCAACTACGCCGACAAGAAGAAGTTCGAAATCCGCGAATACAGCGACCTGCAGTATGAGGAGGAACTGGAGCGCATCCGCGAGGAATTCAGCCCGCTGGTGAAGCTCTGCAAGGACCTTGGCCGCGCGATGCGCATCGGCACCAACCACGGCTCGCTTTCCGACCGGATCATGAACCGCTACGGCGACACGCCGTTGGGCATGGTCGAAAGCGCGCTCGAGTTCGCCCGCATCGCACGCGACCACGATTACCACGAGCTGGTGTTTTCGATGAAGGCCTCCAACCCGAAGGTGATGATCGAGGCCTACCGCCTGCTGGTCGCCCGGCTGCGCCAGGAAGGGCCGGATTGGAACTATCCGATCCACCTCGGGGTCACCGAGGCCGGCGACGGCGAGGACGGCCGCATCAAGAGCGCGATCGGCATCGGCTCGCTGCTTGCCGACGGCATCGGCGACACGATCCGCGTCTCGCTCACCGAAGACTCGGTGCATGAAATCCCGGTCGCCAGGGCGCTGGCGCAAGCGTTTGAAGGCCAGCAAGCCGGCGATCGGACGCCACCAAGCGCGTTCGTTCCCTCCTACGATCCGTTTTCTTACAAGCGGCGGCGTACTTCGGCGATGCAGGTCATGGGCCACGAGCTCGGCGCCGACCACACGGTGCGCGTCGTCACCACCCAGCAGTGCTGGAACGCGCTGGCGGAGCGCTTTTCGAGCCTGGGCGACTTCAAGCCGGAGATCATTTTCGAGAAATCCGGGGCCGTCGAAATCGATCCGACCTGCGACGCGGACCTCGCCGGCATCAACGCGCGGACGCAACCCTGCCTGGTGGCGGTGGCCGACACTTGCCCGCTGGAACCAATCCCGGCCTACCGCCTGCTGGCCGCCCGCGTCGAGCCCCGGCATCCGATCCTGCTCAAGGACAGCTTCCGTCCCCCGGGCGCCGAAGCCCTGGACGTGCTGCTGCAGGCCGCGCGCAACCTCGGCTCCCTGCTCTGCGATGGGATCGGCGATGCGGTGCTGGTCCGCGGCGAAGCCGCTCCCGGTGCCTCGATGCGACTGTCCTACAACATCCTCCAGGCCGCCGGCACCCGGATCTTCAAAACCGACTACGTCGCCTGCCCGAGCTGCGGCCGCACGCTTTTCAACCTCCAGTCGACGACCCAGAAAATCCGCGAGGCGACCGGCCACCTCAAGGGCGTGCGCATCGCCGTCATGGGCTGCATTGTCAACGGCCCCGGCGAAATGGCCGACGCCGACTTCGGCTACGTCGGCGGCGCCCCGGGAAAGATCAACCTCTACGTCGGCAGGACTGCGGTCGAATTCAACATTCCGGAACACGATGCCGTCGAGCGCCTGATCCAACTCATCCGCGAACACGGGAAATGGGTGGAACCGCAACCCGCCGCCGCGCCCTGATGCGCCAACCACCATGGCAGAAACCCGCACGCTCACCCGCACCGACACGGCACTCGACACGCCATGGAACGTGCTGGTCCACAACGATCCGGTGAACCTGATGAGTTACGTGACCTGGGTGCTGATGAAACTGTTCGGCTACAGCCGCAGCAAGGCCAGCGCGCTGATGAAGGAAGTGCATGAAACCGGACGCTCGATCGTCTGGTCCGGCGGACGCGAACAGGCGGAGCATTACGTCCACCGCCTCCAGGCCCACCAGCTGCAATCGAGCCTCGAAAAAGCCGCGTGAAGATCATTCCCACATTGGAAGGCGGGCTGCGCATCGAAGTCGAGGATGCGGCCGATTGGTGGCTGCTTCACGCGATCGCCGGCGACGCCGCGCACGACGGCGGCAGCCTTGCCGCCGAACTCGGGGCATGGGTCCAACATCCGGAGTTGAAGGACGACTGGCAGGAATTCGTCATTCCCGACCTCGAGCGCGAATTCTCCGACGCGATCGAGCACCTCATCCGCCGCGTGCGCAGCGCCGAGGCCCGCGCGCTGGATGGCCGGGGCGAACTGCGGATCACCCCACAGGATGCCGGGCTGTGGTTCAGCGCCCTCAACCAGGCGCGCCTCGCGCTCGAAGCCCGCTTCCACCTGAGCGATCGGGAAGCGCTCGACCCGGCCGACCTCGAACCCGTCGAACGCGCCGCCTTCATCCGCTCACAGCTCTATGGCGCGATCCAGCAGCAGTTGCTCGATCATGTGATGCGCTGAGCGCGGCTTCAGCGCAACGCAGGCCTCGATTTCTCCGCCATCCGGCCTTTTGAGGATTGCCTGATATTCAGGAAATGTTTAAATCCC
>CBFGOB010000194.1:0-5585 GCA_965650215.1 uncultured bacterium
ATTGTATCCCCACAGCACATAGGCGCCGTTGTCGGCAGCGCTCGAGTTGGTGGCGCGGCGGTAGCCGATCCAGTAGTCGCGCGTTTGGTCGCGGACGATCTTGAGGGCGCGTGGCAGGTTGAGATTCGCCGCCGCCGCGTCGAAGCGGTGGATGCGGAAGGTTCCCGAGCTGCTGGCGAGGGTCACGCTCTGGTCCGGGATCCACTGGAGGATGGATTTGTTCCAATGGCTGAAGTGCTGGGAGAAGGATCCGGTCGAGCCCATCGTGTCGAAGGGGTCGCCGTATTCCGTCGAGCTGCCGGAGAGTGAGGCCGGATTGCCATCCGCGACTTGCCAGAGGTTGGCGTGGTCGAGTCCGTGGTTGTGGCCGAGTTCGTGGCTGACGACGCGGAAGTCGAAGGCTCCGTTGATCCACAGGTTCTTGCCGGTGACGTTGGCAAGGCCACCGTAGTCGATGTTGGAACCGGGGAGATTGCCGAGGTGGCTGAAGACCACGCAGATCCGGTCGTAGTCATCCAGGTTGTAGTTGGCCGCGCTGGCGGCGGCGCGGGCGTCGGCGTGGAGGAGGCTGTTGTTGCCTGTTGTGGCGTAGCTCGATGCCGTCGACGGCATGCGGAAGACCTGGGTGACGTCCGGGGAATCGCCTCCGCTGGGCGGAGTGAGCAGGATGTCGGTTTTGGAAAAGCTGCTTTCCTTGAAGAAGTTCCGCACACCCGAGGTGCCGTTGATCACATTGGAGACGTACTCGTCGGTGATTTGGGCATTGCCATCGAATGAATTGACCGGCGTGCCGGGGAGGTCGGAGAAGTCGACACGGATCACGAGGAGCTTTTTGTCGCCGTGTGTCCAGACTTGGGCCGGGCGGCCGGTGACCGTGCTGCTCCCGGCGCCGGAGTCGCCGAGGTCGAGCGGATTGTCTTCCGCGGCGACGAGTGCCGCCTCGAAGGCCGGCACTTGGTCGGCGGAGCTGAGAATGTGGATGGTGCCGTCCGCCTCGACCGCGACCGAGCCCGCGGCGGTGGGCCCGCTGGCAGGGGGGAGCGGCTCGCCGGATTCCAGGACACGGACGCGCGAGTCGCTGACCGCAAGGTGGCCGTCGATGGCGATGCCGTGGAGCGAGGTTGCGGGCAGCGAGGCGTCGCGCGCTCTCGATCCGTAGACATAGACGCGGAATTCCCTGCCGCCGATCACCGTCGAGCGGTAAAGGTCGTCGCGGTGGTCGTGCTTGGCGCCCTCCGGATGCAGGCACTGATAGATCAGCTCGAGCGGGGCTCTTGCGGAGATCAGCTCTTCAAGTTCGGCGAGCACCGCCGGAGGCATGCTCGCCCGTTGACTGCGCGGGATGGCCTCGGCGAGCGCGCGCTCCGGGTCCTTGCGGATGAGTTGGGCGAGTACCGTCCGGCGTTCGCGTGCCAGGGCGATCCCCTGATCGAGCATCGAGGGTTTTTCAGTTTCGGCCGCTGCCTGGTAGCGTTGCGACCAGTCGCGCAGGGCGGTGGAAATTTCCGGCGGCGGGATCGGCAGGTCAGCCTGGAGGCTGACCGGCGCCGTGGTCTTGATCGGCGCCGCGACTCTCTGGGGGGTCGGGTTTGGGCGTCCGGCTTGGAATCCGAACACAGCCAGACCCGCTGCGGCGATGCCGGCAAGCAGGCTCAGGGTCCTGAGATGGGAACGGGTGACGCGTGAACGCATATGAATCGTTCACGCTGGCACAGATTTGAAGATTCGACAACGGTTGAGATGCGGATCGGCCGCGGCGGTTTGTTCCTGACGGGTATTGCCGGGCGGGTGCCGCCAGATGTCGGGTCTGGCGGCACCAAGCGGCGGCGCTGTGGCGGCAGGAGGCTTCAATTCCACGGCTGGGGCTGGTAGCGCAGCAGGCAACCGACGCCGCCATGGCTGTCGAGCAGCGGGTCGTTTTCGCAGACCTCGACAGGCAACTCCAGGGTGGTCGCGAGACGGACCAGTTCCTCCCGGTCCGGTGATGGCAGGGATTCGGAAATCACCAGTTCGGAGGCGGCACCCAGGGTCATTGCTTCGCGGCAGCGGTGGATGCCCACCACAGCCAGCCCATGCCGGCGGATCCGCTCATGGAGCAGCTCCACGGTATTGCGCGACTCGTCCTGCTCGAACTCGATGAAGGCCGTGATGGCATCCTCGAGAACCTTCGAGCAATCGTGACCGCTGGGGGTGCTGTAGAGCGAGTCGGCCAGCCGGGACTCCAGCTCCTTGGGCAGGGCCGAGCGGAGTCCGGAGACCGCCAGATGGGAGCCGGCAAGGATCAGGTGGTTGGCGCCGCGCTTGGCCATCAGGTCGCTGATGATGCCGACCTGTTCCTTGACGAAGCGCTTGCCGGATTCGCGTTTGTGCTGGCTGTAGTGCTCGCGGGTCCATTCGCGGCCGATGCGCTTGCGGATTTCCGGGCGGCTGGCCAGAATTTCCTCGCTGACCGCGCCGAGGCTGATTTCCAGAATGCGGGCGTATTCCTCGGTGGTGATGGCGACGACGAAGCGGTGGAAGCGGTCCTTCATCTGCACCAGGGGAAAGATCACCGGCATCTCCGAGACGTGAAAGGAGGTGTCGAGCGAGGCGGCGAAGGGCAGGATGTGCAGCAGGGGAGTTTCTCCGGCGCGCGCGTAGAGGGCGACGCTGCGCACCGACCCGGGCCAGGTTTCCCGCAGGGCCAGATCCAGCGCGGCTGCCGCCTCGTCGAAGAGCTGGTTTTGCGGGGGCTTGAGGGTGCTGCGGGCGGCTTGTGCCCACAGGTTGAATTCGCGCCGCAGTCGACCCGGGCTGTGGTTCAGGTCGAGAAAGAGGCTCAGGACCGGCGCCGGGGTGACCGGCAGGGTGGCCAGCGTCTGGAGGTGACGGCGCAGCGAGACCAGGTCGCGGATCTGTTGGGTGTTTGGGGATATGGCAGGCATATCCATACCGTCCGCCGCAGAGGCCGAACCCCAACTGGAATTTCACGCTGAATTTCCAATTCTAACCCATCGATTCAAATCCCGTGGTGCAGGAATTCCCGGGTCTCCGCCGCCAGCCATTCCGATGCTTCCCAAGGGACGCGGTGGCCGGCGTCGGGAGCGACCGCCAGGCGGGCCGACGGCATCAAGGAAACCGCGCGCATGCCGAGCTCGATGAATTTCGCATCCCGTTCGCCGACGACCCACAGGACGGGGATGGTGATTTCGCCAAGGCGTGCCCACAGCGGCTTTTGCGCGCCCAAAGACCAGTCGACGAAGCTGCGGGCGACTTCGCGGCGGCGCAGTTGCAGGCGGCTTGATTCGCGGGTCTGGCGGATCGGACTGCCTAACAGGACCGGCTGGGCGTCCCAGGCATCGAGAAAGTGCTGCCAATCGCCGATGAGGGCCCGGCTTGCCCATTCGGCGTCGGCGGCCGCGCGGGCGCTGCGCTTGTCGTCCGTTTCCAATCCGGGGTGGGTGCTGATGATCACTGCCGCTTGCCACGGGTGGGGGTTTTCCAACAGGGCGTGCAGGGCGAGGCGGCCGCCCATCGAGTAGCCGAGCAGCGCGCCTCGTTTGCCGCGGGCGGCGTGTTCGGCGGCGTCGGCGTTGAAGGTTTGGCCAAAGGCTGGAATCGGCAGCGGCTGGCATTCGAGAAAGCGCCAGAGGTCGACCGCGCGCGAGCCGATCCCGGCCTGGGCAAGCCCTTGGGTGAAGGGTCGCCAGTCGGAGGCCATGCCGACGGCACCATGCAGGCACCAGCACTCGATGCTGCCGGCTTCGCGGCGCTCATCGCTTTGCTTCGAGTGCTGGATCACGGTGAAGGCGCGGCTCCGGACTTGGTCTGCTGGATGAGCAGTCGCAGCTGTTCCTTGAATTCCGGGTCGTTGGCGATGAGATGGGTGAGGACCATCAGCGCAAAGACCACGCTGGCGACGACCAGCAGCAGGAAGAGCCAGTAGAAGATGGCGAGGGCGATGCCGCTGCGGTCCATTTTGCCGTGGGCGGCGTAGCCTGCAGGACAGGCAAAGCAGCGGTAGCCGAGCCAGAGGTTGAGGATGGGGACGAAGGAGGCGAAATACCACCAACGGCTCATGCTCAGGTTGCTGAGGCGCATCAGCTTGAGAACAATCGCCAGCACGAACATCAGCAGCGAGGCGCCCAGGGTGATCATGCCGCCGAGTTCCGGGCTGATCGCCGTTCCTGCCAACGGCAGCAGGAAGGGCAGGCCGCCGCCGACCAGCATCGGCAGCAGGATGGCGCCGAGGAAATACGCGAGCCGCTTCACGCCAGGCCAGTCGAGGTCCTTGGCGGACGCCGGGGATTTGCCGGGGCTTGGGTTGTTCTTTTTGGGCGCGGGCTGCGGAGCGGGCTTGGGCGCGGGTTGTGGAGCGGGTTGAGCGGCCGGTTTCGGGGCTTCTGCGGGTTTGGAAACCGGCATCTGGATTTCGGCGGGTTTGGTGGCCGCATGGGTTGCGGTGGAACCGGCGTCGAGGAAGCTGCTCATCACCTCGCCGAGGGGTTTCCAGCTTGGCAGTCCCTGTTTCCACACCATGTCGGTCATCGGATCGAGTTCCGACTGCTTGACCATCGCCTTGAGTTGCTCAAAGGGGATCGGCCCGTGGCGTTGGCCTTTTTGGGTGTAGAACCACGATTCCTGAGGGGCCTGCTCCATGGTGAATGGAGTATCGGAATCGATGCTTGCTGTCAAACGTGGCGGTGTGCTTGAGAGAATGCGCCAGCCCTTCCGGTAAACATGCGGATGAAAAATCTTCTTGGATGCGGACTGATCGTCTTCTCGGCCCTGGCGGCCGAGGCGGGCAGCGTGGCGACGGACATGGCGGCGGCGGCAAATGCCTTGCTCAAAGTGCTGAACGACAGCCAGAAGCAGCAGCTGATGTTGGCGTTTGACGATGTGGCGCGCGAGGATTTCCGCTACACGCCACGAGACCGAAAAGGTCTGATGGTCAAGGGTTTGGAGAAGCATCAGCTTGAGGCGGTCAACGGCTTGTTGAGATCGGCCTTGAGCGAAAAAGGCATGTTGAAGGCGCAGCAAATCCGTTTGTTGGAGGGGGTTCTTGCCGAAATGGAACAGCGTCCGGATTACCGGGATCCCGACAAGTATTGGGTTTCCATCTTTGGCACGCCCGGGGATCCCAAGGTCTGGGCGTGGAGGTTTGAGGGGCATCACCTCTCGCTCAATTACACGCTGAAGGGCGAACAGGTGGCGGTGACGCCGTCGTTCTTCGGCGCCAATCCGGCCGAGGTGCGGGTGGGCTTGCTCAGCGGCACGCGGGTGCTGGCCGCGGAGGAGGACCTGGCGCGGGCGCTGGCGGTTCAGCTGCTGGCTGCCGGGCATTCAAAGGTGGTGTTCAGCGATCAGCCGCCCGCCGAGATCCTGAGCCGTGAGGAAAGCCGTGTGAAGCCACTGGCCGAACTTGGGATTTCCGCCGCGAACATGAACGAGGATCAGCGCGGGGCATTGATCCAATTGATCCGTGTCTATCTGGAGCGCCACCGCAGCGAGGTGGCCGAGGCCGACTGGAAGGCGATCGAGGATGCGGGGATCGCCAAAATCCATTTCGGCTGGGCAGGTGGCACCAAGCGCGGTGATGCCTGGTA
>CBFGOB010000195.1:0-5548 GCA_965650215.1 uncultured bacterium
CCGAGTTGGATGAAACCGTCGAGCGGGCCCTCAGGGCGTCGGCATTGTGGGACGAGGTCAAGGACCGCCTGCATGCGAGTGCCTTTGGATTGTCCGGCGGCCAGCAGCAGCGGCTGTGCATCGCGCGCGCGATTGCCAACCAACCCGAGATCCTTCTGATGGATGAGCCGTGTGCGGCGCTGGACCCGTTGGCGACGCTCAAGATCGAGGAGCTGATCACGCAGTTGAAGCGCCAATTCACGATTGTGATTGTGACGCACAACATGGAGCAGGCGAGCCGGTGTTCGGACCGCACGGCCTTCCTCTACATGGGCAAGGTGGTCGAGTATGACGAGACCCTCAGCATTTTCGAGAATCCCAAGCAGCCGCAAACCGAGGCCTACATCACCGGCCGCTTCAGTTGACATGCAATCCGAATCTTCCAATGCCGAGCTTGTGATCGAAGTCCGCGGGATGGATTTCAACTATGGGGCATCCGTGGCCCTCAGGAACATCAGCCTTGAGGTCGCGCGCAACGAGGTGACCGCATTCATCGGCCCGTCGGGCTGTGGCAAGTCGACCTTGTTGCGCTGCTTCAACCGGATGAACGATTTGATTCCCGACGCCCGCGTGAGCAAGGGGGAGATCCTCGTCGACGGTGTGGACATCCACAGTCCCGAGGTTGACAGCGTCGAGTTGCGGCGCCGGGTGGGCATGGTGTTCCAGAAATCGAATCCCTTTCCGCGCAGCATCTACGAGAATGTGGCTTACGGCCCGCGTATCCTCGGTGAGAGGCGCAAGGCGATGCTGGATGAGACTGTCGAACGCTCGCTGCGCGGTGCGGCCTTGTGGGATGAGGTCAAGGACCGGCTGCATGAGAGCGCCTATGGCTTGTCCGGCGGGCAGCAGCAGCGCCTGTGCATTGCGCGCACGGTGGCGGTCGATCCCGAGATCATTCTCATGGACGAACCCTGTTCGGCCCTGGATCCGATCGCATCGGCCAAGGTCGAGGAGCTGATTTTCCAGCTCAAGGAGCGCTTTACCCTGGTGGTCGTGACCCACAACATGCAGCAGGCCAGCCGGATTTCCGACAAGACCGCCTTCTTTTACATGGGCGAGCTTGAGGAATTCGACACAACCACGAAGATCTTCAGCAATCCGTCGAAGAAGCGCACCGAGCAATACATCACCGGGCGTTTCGGTTGAACCCGCTTCCGCCGCCATCCGTTCCAATCCCAACCCAAAGCTCCCATGCATAGTTCCCACATCCTCCATAATTTCGACGAGGCCATTTCCGCGCTGCGCGGTGAGCTCATGTCGATGGCCGGCCAGACGCGCCACAATCTCGAACGTGCGGTCCAGGCGCTGTTGACCCGCAACGTCGACCTGGCGAATGCGGTGATTGCCGATGACAACGAGGTCGACGAAATGGAACGCCGGGTGGACAGGCTCGGGATGGACGTTCTCGTGCGTTTCCACCCGATGGCCACTGACCTGCGCTTCGTGGTGTCGTCGATGAAGATCTCGATCAATCTCGAGCGGATTTCGGACCACGCCACCAGCATTGCCAAGCGCGCGCGCAAGATGGCGGCGCATGAGGAGTTGCCCGACGTGTCGCTGGTCGAGCCGGTCTATGTGCTGGCGGACCGCCTCTTGGCGGATGCGATCACCGCGTTCAGCGAGCACGACGCGCAGCTGGCGGTGAAGCTCCACGAGCGCGACAAGGAGCTCAACCAGCTGCACAAGAAGGCCACGGCCGCATTCGGCAAGCGGCTCGAGGAATCGGGTGCCCGCAGCCAGGATTACCTGCATCTGGTGCTGGTGACCCGTTCGCTCGAGCGCGTCGGCGACCTGGCGGTCAACATCGGTGAAGACACGGTGTTCCTGGAGTCCGCCAAGGACGTCCGCCACGAGCAGGATCGGGCGCTCTAGTGGGCAAGCGGCAGGTGGCAAGCTGGAGCTTCTTTCCCCTGACGAATGCCGAATCCCGCTTTCCGATTATTCAGTTGCCCTGCTTCAAAGCTCTGCTATTTTCCGGACGATTCTTGGAAAAGATGTCATGAGCTCCGTGCTTGATCGACCTGTGCTCGTTCTCAACCGGTATTGGCAGCCGGTGCACACCTGTTCGGTCCGGCGCTCGCTTCATCTGCTTTGTGTCGGTCACGCGCAGGTCGTCCAGGTGGAAGGCGACCAGTGCTTTGCGACGCATGATCTGTCATCGTGGATCGCGTATTCGGGAGGCTTCAGTGGCGAGGAGATGATCCACGGCGCGCGGATCGCGCTGCGGGTGCCCAAGATCGTGGTGCTTGCGTGTTACGATCGCGTACCGCGTCGGGAGGTGAGGTTTTCGCGGCGCAACGTGTTTTTGCGCGACCGCTTCACCTGCCAGTATTGCGCGAAGGTCCTGCCCGAAACGCAGCTCAATTTGGATCACGTCACACCCCGCGACAAGGGTGGGCGGACGACCTGGGAGAACATCGTCACGTCGTGCTTCCGCTGCAACACGCGCAAGGCCAACAAGCTGCCGCACGAGGTGGGGATGCATCCGCGCAGCAAGCCCTTCGCGCCGCGCTGGCGGCCGCTTTTCGGATTGCATGAAAACGGCCTGGCCGACGAAAGCTGGCGGCATTTCCTCGAGCTGGAGCCGGACATGCGCCTGCTGTCGGCCTAGTGGGAGGCAACAAGGTCCCTGCCTGCCGGGTGATCCAAGCGCCTCTCAGGGCGCGAGGCCCTGGTCGCGGTTCATGTGGTCGAGCAGGCGCTGGTTGAACTCGTCGGCCATGTTGTAGCCGAGACGGCGCAGCTGCTGGTCGAGGGCGGCGATGGTGACGAGGCGCGCGGTGTCGCGGCCGGGAGCGACGGGGATTTCGACGTGGGAGACTTCCTGGCCGAGGATCGGATAGGTTTTCTGGCGCAGGCCGACGCGGTCGACCTCGTTGAGGTCGGCGTGGGGTTTGAGGGTGATGACGAGATCGAGGCGCTTTTCGGGGCGGATCGATGCGAGGCCGTAGAGGTTGGCGACGTTGATGATGCCGATGCCGCGGATTTCCATGTAGCCCCGCGAGAGGGCGGGCGAGCTCGCCATCAGCTCGCCGCCGACGTATTTGACGCGCACCATGTCGTCGGCGACCAGCGAGGCGCCGCGCTCGAGGAGGCCGATGGCGGTCTCGGATTTTCCCGATCCGCTTTTGCCCATGATCAGGACGCCGATGCCGCGCATGTCCATCATGCAGCCGTGGAGCGTCACGCTTGGAGCGAAGTCATGTTCGAGGCGGATGGTGGCGGCGTTGAGAAAGTTCATCGTGACCATCGAGGTGCCGAAGACCGGAATGGAGAAGTCTTTGGCCACCTTCATCAGCGAGGCGTCGAGCTTTGATCCGCGGGCGACGACGATGCAGGGGATGTCGCGGCTGCACATGCTGCGGAAGTGGTTCTGGCGGAGTTGCTCCGGAAGTTTGCGCAGGTAGGAGAGTTCCGAATTGCCGAGGACCTGGACGCGTTTCTTGGCGAAGTAGGTGTAAAAGCCGGCGAGGGCGAGGCCAGGGCGGTTCATGGCGGACTCGCTGATTGGGCGGTCGAAGCCGACCTCCTTGCTGTGGAGGGTCAGCCCGAGGGCCGTGCGGTGGGACTCGTAGAATTGACCGACGGAGATCGAGGTGACGGTTTTCGGACGTGGCGACATGGCTCGGATTCAAGCAGATCGGCCGGGGCTGGGCACGCGAAAACCGCTGGGCTTGCGTCCTGGGGCAAACGTGCTAGTTTGCCGCCCCTGACAAGCCATGCCCAACTACGATTACGAGTGCCAGACCTGTGGAAACCGCTTCGAGGTGTTCCAGAGCATGAATGATCCCAAGCTGACCGATTGTCCGGAAGCGGAGTGCGGCGGCCAGGTCCGGCGTTTGCTGGGCACCGGTGGCGGGATCCTGTTCAAGGGTTCGGGATTCTACGAAACCGATTACCGTTCCTCGTCCTACAAGGAGGCCGCCAAGGCCGACGGCAAGCCGGCGCCGAAGACCGAAAGCAGCACATCGGCGGTCAAGGCCGACTGAGCCCGCCGGCTCAGGACGGTTTGATGTTCGGATCGGCCTCGTACATGTCGAGGTCGAGGGCCGCCAGCGAACGGTTCACGTCCTTGATGAAGCTGACGAGAGATCCGATCAGCGAGAGCATGCAGGAGCAGAACATGATCACGATGAAGGCCGAGGGCGAGAGGTTGGTGAGCGAGCCGATGAAGATGCCGATGATCAGCACGGCGGCGCAGAGGACCGACACGGCGGCGCAGGTGATCGAGGTGCGCAGGAGTTTCGCACGGCTGCGCAGGATCTGGATCTGCGCCCTGAGGTGTCCGTCGTCCCTGGCGGCCTTGCGCAGGTGGTCGGCGAGGAAACGGGCGCGGTCGATGACGCGGCCGTAGCGGTTGGTGAGCGACAGCAGGAGCAGGCCGACGCCGGAGATCAGGATCACCGGACCGACCGAGATTTCGAGGATGGAAACGACTTTGGTGAGTTCGAGGGCAAGGACCATGGGATGGCCGGCAGCCTTTCGCATCCGCCGTGTGGTGGCAAGCGCATCCCTGCCGGAGCATGCATTTTCGGAATCGCGAAATTGTCCGTTGCCACGGATTGGCCGGAGGTTCATCGTGTCTGCCGCCAATGGCTGAAATCCAACCCGCCGTCGAAATCCGGAACCTGGTGAAGGACTTCAAGACCTCCTTCCGCCGCAAGCCCCTGCGCGCGGTGGATGGGGTGTCCTTGCGCATCATGCCCGGCGAGGTTTACGGCCTGATCGGACCGAACGGGTCGGGAAAATCGACGACCATGAAGGCCCTGCTCGGCCTGGTCGCGCCGACGTCCGGCGACTGCGCGATTTTCGGCAGGGATTCGCTCAAGGTCGACTCGCGCCACGACGTCGGCTTCCTGCCGGAGAACCCGTATTTCTACAAGCACCTTAGTGGCGAGGAAACGCTGCGCTTTTACGGCAGGCTCTGCGGCCTCGGTGGCAAGGCGCTCGACCAGCGGATCGACGAATTGCTCGAACTGGTCGACCTGCGCTCCGCCAAGGACCGGCGCTTGGGCGGGTATTCCAAAGGGATGCTGCAGCGCATCGGTCTGGCGCAGGCCCTGATTCAGGAACCGCGTCTGGTGGTTCTCGACGAACCGACCGCCGGGGTTGATCCGGTGGGCTCCCGGCAGATCCGGTTTGTGGATTCCAATGGCGTCCTGATCAACTCCATCACCGAGGCGCCGGCGCCAGCGCCGGCCGCCAGCGACAATCCCCTGCGAGGCGAGGCGATCCCCAAGCTCGGCGAAAATTTCGGCGACGCGAAGTCGGACAATATATCGGAAATCAACTTCCTAAAGGGGCAGATCGAAGCGCTCAGGAGGCAGGTCAATAGACTGACGGACCGCATCAATGCCGCGGCCGCCAAATAAGGCGAAAGGCGGCATCCGCGGCTGGTTCCTCGACGAGTGGCGGAAGATTCTGACGGCGCTGGCCATCGCGTTCCTGCTGTTCGCCATTCCGCTGGCTTTCGCGCCGGTCCGCAACCTGATCTGGCCTCCGGCCGCGC
>CBFGOB010000196.1:0-5531 GCA_965650215.1 uncultured bacterium
GCATCAAGGCGCGCCGCCGCGCTTCTGGTTCCAGAAGCGTGATCTCATTCCGTATGGCGACCCGACGTCCGTGGTGAAAAGTGCCGGTCACTTCCCCTGGCTCGTTGACGCCGCGGGCAACTGGGTCGCCCGTCAGGATGTCATCCTCCGCGATGCCCGCCTCGCACCCGAGTCCAAAGGTGCTCCACTCGATCCGACCAAGAACAACGGTGGCAAATCCGTCGGCCCCGAGCTGGGTTTCGGCCATGCGGTCGGCACCTACTTTGACGAGACCGTCCTGATCATCAAGACCGCCCAAGGCAATCGTTCCCTGGCTTTTGATTTCCGTCCGCCATCCCTTGGCCGCACGGATCCCGCCAGCGAGTTCGAGGGTCTCGAATACCGGCTGATGATCGATGGCATCCGCGACACGCTGGCCAAGATCGCCGAGCACGTCCCCGGCTATCAGGGTCAGGGGTACGAACTGGCCGGCTTCGCATGGTGGCAAGGCCACAAGGACAGCGGTGCTGAGGAAACCATCGCCGCCTACGAGCAGAACCTGGTGCGGCTCATTCAGGACGTCCGCAAGGACCTCAATGCGCCCAAGCTGCCGGTGGTTGTTGCCGGCCTCGGTTTCGGCGGACACCGGATGAATGAAAAATTCGCGCGCATCATGCAAGCCCAGCTCAAGGTGGGCGACCCGGCGAAGCATCCGGAATTCGCCGGCACGGTCGTCTCGATCGACACCCGCGACCACTGGCGCAGTGTCGAGGAGTCGCCGAAAAACGAGGACTATCACTACAACCGCAACGCCGAGACTTACTACCGTGTCGGCGACGCCCTCGGTCGCGCGATGATCGGCCTGTTGGGTGGCAAGGCCGAGGTGCTGCCCGGCCCGGTGCGTCCGCAGGTGGAGCCGGTGGCGAGTGTCACCGAGCCGACGCCGGAGCAGATCGCCGCCCTTGCCCAAAAGCGCGCGCCCTACCTGCTGGAAAACATCATTCCCGACTTTGTGGCGAATCCGGCGAACCAGACGATCCTCGCTTCCCTCGCCAGCAGCGAGCGGCCGAAGCGCGCCGACCAGATGCTCAACGACAAGTTCGATGACCTCGTGATATACTACAATGCCGCCGGCATCCGGGATTACGATTGGAAGCCCTTCGGCCCCGACCTCCGCGACCTCGAGTGGCAATACCTCAGCTTTGATCCCGCCGAAACCCTGCCGGTGGAAAAGCGTCCGCGTTACCGCAAGATCACCCTGCCCGCCGGCTGCGACGCATGGGCAACCCCCGACTTTGTCGCCGGTGCCGATTGGAAAAAAGGCCTGCCGCCCTTTGGCCAGAATGGGGGCAAGCTTGCCCCGCTGCGTGCTTGTGAGCGCGGCGTCTGCGGTTGCGGCGAGCCCCCGCGTTCACTCTGGGACAAGGAAGTCCTGCTGGCTCGCGGGACCTTTGAGATTCCCGCGTTCAAGGCCGGCCACCGCTACCGCATCGTCGTTGGCGGCAGCGCCCATGTGATGACCGGCGAAGGCTATGCCCTCTACGTCAATGGCAAGCTGCTTGCCGAATCCGGCAGTGGCGTGCCGAACCGTCAGGGCGGTGTGCCGCGTGGTGGCCATGTCTATGCCGATTTCCATCAGGACTTCCAGGGGGGCAAGGTCACGCTCGCGGTGAAGAGCTTCCTCCAGCTCGCCGCCAAGGCCCCGATTCCGCCCGCCGGCCACCTCACGGTCTGGATTGAAGAGCAGAAGCTCCCGCCACTCCAGTGACGGGGCGATGCGGAGGCCTGCTGGCATCCGGCAGGGACGCCTTTGTTCCACCTGCGCGGGCGGACCATGCAGGATGCGCTGCGCGATGAAGGGTAGCGGCTGCGAACCGCAACGGCATTCCGGGGCATCCTTGCGGAAGGGCTGGCGAAGGATCGCTTCAGAAAGGAGTTGGCCGGGGCGGGGGAATCGTGTAGGCGGTCATGTTGAATCCAAAATATCCATCCTCATGAATGTTCCCATCCTGTCCACCTTGGCCCTGCTGCTGGTTTCTTCACTCCCCGCCCTTGCCGAGGGCAAGCCGCAGGGCGATTGGGCCGAGCAGGCGGCCTTGGGTTATGAGAAGCAGGCGGCCGAGGCCCAGGCGAAGGGCGATGCCGAGTCGGCGCGGATTTACACGCGCATGGCGCAGATCAAGCGTGACGCCGGTGCCGCGGCCAAGAACGGTCAGGATTTCAGTTGGGACGAATACCACCGCCTGCAGGCGGAATTGAAGGGCAAGGATTGCAACAAGGACGATGCCTGCGCGAAGGACAAGAAGGCGCGCAAGGAGGGTCCCGGCGACGGCTTCCTGAAGGCGGCGGAGGAATACCAGCGGCTCGGGCAGGATGCGATCAAGGCCGGCAAGGCGAACGACGCGAACATCTATCTCGAGCTTGCGGAGATCAAGCGTGCCGCCGCGGCCGCCGCCGTCGAGGGCAAGGACTTCGATTGGGCCCGCTACCACGAATTGAAGGGCCGCCTCGGGAAATGAGCCGGCCGGACTGGCGCGATGTGGAGGGTCCGCCTGAGGCGGAGGTCACTTCAGCCCGTTGAGGGCCTCGGCGAAAGCCTTGCCGGCCGGGCCGAAGAACTTGGCGGCGCCGTGGTAGTGGAATCCCTGATTGGAAGCCCCCTTGGCGATCTCCTCTTCTTCGGGGCTGCGGCCCTTCTTTTCTTTCGCGGCGGCGAGCTGGTGGTCCCAGAATTTTTCGGTCAGAACGGCCGCCACGTTGCCCTTGAACTCCGGCATCGAGGCCGGTGCCGCCTGGGCATCGCGGAAGGTCTGATAGATCGACTTGTAACGCGGCCCGTCGAAGGTGTCCACCGGGCCGTTGACTCCCAGTACGCCGATCACAAAGGGCATCTTGGGCACCTTGAGGTCTTTGCGCACATCGCGGATGAAGTGGGCCATGTGTTCGGTGTAGGCATCGTAGCCGCCCGGCTTCCCGCGCTGCGGGTAGGCTTTTGAATCGACGAGATCGTTCCAGCCCTGGAACCAGACGAAGCCGGCGATCTCATATCCGTCCTTCGGATTGTAGCCGGGAACGACCTTCTTCGGATCCTCAAGCACACGGTTCACATGGCCGATCATGAGCTTGTAGTATTCGCCGGCGCCTTCGGGTGAGGCCGAGGGCGGCCGGAAGTCCGTGTGCAGGCTCTTGCCGCCCCAGGCGGTCTTGATGAGAAGGACCGGCTGCTTGAGGAGTTTCTCCATGGTGATGCCGAAGGTGAATTCCGGCCCGATGGTGTCCTCTCGTGCGGCGAAGCCGGCGCTGAGCTTGCCCTCCTTGACCGTGTCCTTGCCGTTGCGGTCCTGGGAGAGGTAGCTGATCCAGACCTGGTCGCAGACGCTGGGCTTGCCGTCCTTGCCGCGCATCTCCTCGAGAAGCGGGGCGGTGGCCGGATCCTTGGCCAGGTAGTCGAAGGTGCTGGTGCTGGCATGGCCCTGCATGTTCGATTGACCTGCCAGGATGAAGACCTTGAGCGGGGCGGCGTGCAGGATGCCGACCGTGAACGGGACGAGGCAAAGGAGACGGAGATGGGTTTTCATGGGATGAGAAACTGGATCCTGGATGGCCGGCGTGATTTTGCCGAGGGCAAAAGGACGGGCTCTGTCTGGCGAAGTTCCGGATTGAATCGGGGGTCCGGATCCGGGAAGCTCCGGCATGATTCAGCTCGATGCGAATGGCAGCACGGCGATGCTGCCGGAAGTGCTGGAGGCGATGCTGCCCTGGCTGCGCGACGGGCATGCGAATCCTTCGGGGGCCTATGCGTCGGCGCGGGCGGCCAGGGAAGCGATCGAGGCGTCACGCACCGAGGTCGCGGCATGGATCGGCGCCGAACCGGATGAGATCGTCTTCACCAGCGGCGGCACCGAGAGCGTGAACCTCGCGCTGCACACGATGGATGCCTTGGTCGGCAGCGGTCATGCCCTGATTTCCTCGATCGAGCATTCGGCGGTCATGCGTGCGGCCGAAGCGCTGCAGCGTCCGGTGAAGCATGCGCCGGTGAATGCCGGCGGGCGGGTCGAGGTCGAGGCCTTTGCCAGGCTGCTGCCGGGTGCGGCGATGGTGTCGGTGATGGCGGCCAACAACGAGACCGGGGTCATCCAGCCGGTGCGCGAGTTGGCCCGGCTTGCCGCCGAGCGCGGGGTGCCGGTGCACAGCGATGCCGTGCAGCTCGCAGGCAAGGCGGAACTCGACGTGCGCCAGCTCGGTGTCGATTTCCTGTCGCTCTCGGCGCACAAGTTCCACGGG
Organism: uncultured bacterium; assembly: GCA_965650215.1. Classification (GTDB taxonomy): domain Bacteria; phylum Verrucomicrobiota; class Verrucomicrobiia; order Verrucomicrobiales; family Akkermansiaceae; genus Luteolibacter. The sequence continues at coordinate 4,264 of CBFGOB010000196.1, forward strand.
CCGAAAGGCGTGGGGGCGCTCTACGCGCGCCGCGGCCTGCGTTTCCATCCCCAGTTGTTAGGGGGATCGCAGGAGCACGGGCGCCGCGCGGGAACCGAGAATGTGCCCGGGATTGTCGGCATGGGAGCCGCAGCCAGGGCGATGCGCCAGCGCGCATCCGAGCACGCTGCGCTGCGGCTGATGCGCGACCAGTTCGAATCGAAGCTGCTCGCCGAGCTGCCCGGCGTGCAGGTCAATGGCGACCCGCTGCACCGCTTGCCCAATACCAGCCACCTTTCGTTTGCGGGCTGCGAAGCGGTCGAATTGATCCAGCTGCTGGATCGGGTCGGCCTCGAGTGCTCGGCGGCGTCCGCCTGCCTTTCGGGCAAGATCCGGCCCTCGCATGTGCAGTTGGCGATGGGGCTCGACGACGCCCGCGGGCGCAGCAGCCTGCGTTTCAGCTTTTCCCTGCTCAACCCGCCCGCCGAGGCCTGGCAGGCGGCCGAGTTGGTCAAGGCGACGGTCGAAGCATTGCGCGACGCCAAGCGCCGCGGGCTTGACGCCGGGCTCTCGCCGAACGCGTGCAGCCTGGGGTTTTCCCATTGAGGGCCGATGGCTTGGGGGTGGGGCTGGGCCGGGCGGCTTGACCGCTGGCCGATCCTGGTACAGGTTGCGCCGCATATGAACGCCCATGCCTCCCGTGGTTTGATCCGGATTGCCCTTGTCGGTGGCGTCTTGGCCCTGACCGCTTGTGATCCGGCGATGTTCCAAAGCAATCCGGGTTACATGGCAGGTGTCGGCAAGCCGGTCCACCGTCCGGTTTCGAATGGTCCGCACCACCCGCCGCCGGCGATTCCGGATGACATTTCCTATTGGGACGGCGACGGCGTGAAGGGTGCTCCCATGATCAAGATCAACCGCACCCAGCAGAAGGCATTCTTCTACAAGGGTGGCGTGTTGGTCGGCGTCTCGAGCATTTCGAGCGGCAGCGAGGATCACGCGACCCCGCCAGGCCGCTACTCGATCATCCAGAAGAGCAAGAACCACAAGTCGTCGATCTACGGCGTGTTCAAGGACAAGGCGACCGGTCAGATGATCAATGACAACGTCGACATCCGCGTCGACAAGATCCCGCCGGGAGCGGTGTATTATCCGGCACCGATGCCGAATTTCATGCGCTTCCGTGGCGGCATCGGGATGCATACCGGTTACCTCCCGGGTTACGCGGCCTCGCACGGCTGCATCCGCATGCCGCACTTCATGTCCGAGAAGTTCTTCGAGAACGTCGA
>CBFGOB010000197.1:0-5524 GCA_965650215.1 uncultured bacterium
GAGCTTTTCTTGATCCAGAAACATGATTCTTTCCTCCGTGATCTCCGTTTTTTCCATCCGTGGTTTGAAAAGCCGTCCCCCATATGAAAGCCCTCGCCGTTCTGCCGCTGCTTTTGCTGGGCGCCTGCGCGACCTTGCCAAAGGCACAGCGGCCGATGATTGCGAATGATGCGCATGCGGATCAGACGATCCACGTGGTCAGCCACGGCTGGCATACCGGGGTGATCGTCGAATCGGCGGCATTGAAAACGCGGATGCCGGTTCTCGCCAAGCGCTTTCCGGATGCCACATACCTCGAAGTCGGCTGGGGTGATGCCGGATTTTATCAGGCCGAGAAGATCACCGTTGGTCTAGCAGCTCGTGCCGTGCTTTGGCCGACACCGACGGTTGTTCATGTGGTCGGCTTCCATGACGATCCCGAACGCTATTTCCCGTCTAGCGAAGTGCAAGCGGTCATGATCTCACACACGGGCATGGATCAGCTGCTGCGCTTTCTCGAGTCGAGCTTTGCCAGAAACACCGGCGGCGAGGTCATGCCTCTGGGCCAAGGCCTCTACGGCGACAGCCAGTTCTACCGGGGGGCCGGATCCTACCATCTCTTCAACGGCTGCAACAAGTGGACCTCGAAAGCCCTCTACAGTGGCGGATACGATATCCATCCCCTCTTCAAAATCAGTTCCTCAAGCGTGATGAGGGAAGTGAGGTAACGGAAACGGGATATTAGCGATCAGGGGAGATTCGCCTGACCATTGCTGTTGTTGCGACGACCGCATCCGGGGTGTTAGCGGATTCTTTAACCACGGAGCGACGGAGAAAACGGAGATCACAGAGGAAGAAAGAATCAAATATCCTAAAACATGTTATCCGTCCCTCCTTCTTCACGCCGTCCCTCCGTGGCTTGAAAAAGCCCACCCCATCTAACGCATCAATTCGCCCCAGGCATCTTCCACCCGCTTCTCTGAAATTTTCCGCGGACACTTGAGGTCCGGCGCAAAGGTTTGGATGCGCAGGTCCTCGAGAAGGAAACCGTGAGCCCACCACCTGGGATTCTCCGGCTCGCGGGTCCAGCGGAGATACCACGGCGTCCACAGCCCGCGGAACCGTTCCATCTTTTCCAGATCCTTGACCAGGGGCAGTGATTCGATCCGGCCGAGCCGCGATTGGATCGCCTGAATGCGAAGCGGATATCCGAGCAGGCCGTCGAATCCGGCCCGCCATGCAAAACGCCCGCGCAACAACCAGGCCAGTTGCTCCTCGAGATCTTCTGCGACCGGTCCATGGTTGCGGTCACGACGCTGGGCCTGAATCCATTGACGGATCTTCGGTAGCGATGAGCACATATCTTCCAACACACTGGCAATGCGCACCGCGGACGGATGCCATGCGGCTCGCGCCCCGGCAGCCATGCGATGAAAAGCCTCTGGCGATCGTGGAAATGTACCGCCTGCCGCGCCTTCGGCCGCCAGCAGAACCAAATCCTCGACCGTCGTCCCACCGGTGCCGAGATGCCGCAACTCGATCCTGGCCATCATGCCCAGCGGGAATTTTTTCCTCAGGTCCGCCGTCTGGTGCGGATGCAGCATCGTCAGCAAGCGCGCACCACCGGCACGGTGGGATTCCAGCGCCTCATCGCGATCCGTAAATGCACGGATGCCGATGCTCGATCCCTCATCGACCAAGGCTGGATAGGTTTCACCACCGGGGGTGTTCACCACATCCGGCAGCGCATCACCCGTCCATTCGAGCAAACCCGATTCCTCCAATCCCTCATTCGCCACCGCTTCGAAACGTGTCTTCATCAGCGGCTGCAAATCCCGCTTCAAGGCCGATACATCCGTGCCGAGTGCCAATTCCTCGCCCTCATCGCCACAGATCCAGACTTTGGTCACCAGATGGGCCGGCAGGCGGCTGAAGTCGAAGGCATCGGCCACCAACGTCACTTGATGGTTGCTCCACGCATGCTCGACCAGCGCCTGTTCGATCGGGCCCGCTTTCGGCGCGCCGATCCAGCAATCGGCGAAACCATCCGCCATCGCGGCAATCGGCTGGCAGGCGCGCCGGAAATCCTTCGGCAGCGCACGCAGCAGCAATTCGACACGCTCGCGCAGGTCGCCATCCACCCCCCAACCCGGCAACCATTCGGGAAATCCCGGCAGCTGGTCGATATGCACTCCCAGCGTCACGCCGTCATCGCGCTCACCGGGTGCCGCATGGTAATAGACCGTGTATTCCTGCCCGTCGTGACGCAAATGATCCGGGTAATGCTCGAGTCCGAGGGTTTCCAGATCCTCGTCGAGCACATCCTCCAGGGAAATCACCAGTTGTTCCTCATGCCCGCCTAACCATTCATGGAAGGCCGATGCCGTGTGAATCTCCTTTGGAATCCTCGCTTCCAGAAACTCGAGCACCGCCTCCTCGCTCCACAAGCCGCCGGGACGACGCAGCTTCTGCTCGACCAGGCCGACTTCCTCGCGCATCCGTTCGAGCTGATCCAGAAAACGGCACTGCTTGCGGATCCCGCCACCTAACAATCCTTCGCGCAGGAACACGTCATGCGCCACCACGGGGTCAACGCGCCCATAATGCACCCTTCGACCGACAATGACCGGTATGCCGCCGCAAATCACGGTTTCCTTGCCATAGACCGCTCCTTGTCTGATGTCCCAATGCGCCTCTCCATAGCGGCTGCGACACAGGTGTGGCGCGACCTCCTCAATCCAGCGCGGATCAATCTTCGCCACCTTGCGGGCCCAGAGGCGGGTGGTTTCCACCAATTCCATCGCCACCAGCCATTCGTGACGCTTGGGCAAAGCGAACAATCCCGAGCCTGGAAACACCGCGAAAAACCCGCCCGCCGCGCTGCGATAGGCCTTGTTCTCTCCATCCCACAAGCCGAACTGACGCGGCACCCCGGCAAGCAGCGAGCGATGGATCGCCGCCTCGGGAAATGACTTCTTCGCACAGGGACCGGGCCTGCACTTCCACTCGCGCTCGATCAGCTCGCCGAGTTCGTCGATCACATTCCCCCACTCGCGGACGCGGCGGAAATTCAGATAGTGGCTCTTGCAGAACTTGCGGAGCTGGTTGTTCTGCCAATGGCCGTTCTTGCTGCGGAAACCGCTCAAATCACCCCACAACAGCAGCAAGCTCAGGAAATCGCTCTCGATGTGCTTCCACTTCTGATGCGCCACATCCGCCTCGCGGGTTTTCTCAGCCGGCCGCTCGCGCGGGTCACTCGACTCCAAAGCCGCAATGATCGGAATCATCTCGGCCAGGCAGCCCTGCCGCTGGGCCTCGATGAGCATCCGCCCCAAGCGCGGGTCGACCGGGAGACGGGCCATGGTCCGGCCAAGCTCGGTGAGCGACTTGTCCTTGGCCAAGGCACTGACCTCGCGCAGCGTGCGGTAGCCCTCCGCAATCGCCTTTGGCGACGGCGGATCCAGAAAGGGAAAGTCCTCGATCTCCGGAAGCCCGAGCGACTTCATCCGCAAAATCACCCCCGCCAGCGAACTGCGGCGGATTTCCGGGTCGGTGAACTCCGGACGCTCCTCCAACTCGTCCTCACCATACAGCCGGTAGCACACACCCTCTCCCAGTCGCCCGCAGCGTCCCTTGCGCTGACGCGCACTGGCCTTGCTCACCGGCTCGACAAGCAGCCGTTGCACGCCCTTGCCCGGCGACCAGCGGCTCACCCTGGCCAAGCCGGAATCGATGACGCAGCGGATGCGGGGAATCGTCAGCGAGGTTTCAGCGACGTTGGTCGCCAAAATGATCCGCCGATCCCTGCCGGGCTGGAACACCCGCTGCTGGTCGCCCAGCCCGAGCCGCGCGAACAGCGGCAGCACCTCGGTCCCCGGATAGCGCTGACCTGCCAGCACATCGGCACAATCACGGATCTCCCGCTCACCCGGCAGAAACACCAGCACATCGCCATGGGCGTCGAGCGCATTCAGCTGCGACATCGCCCGCACCACCTGCTGCGGCAGATCCTCGTCCTCATCGGGCGGAAGGAAAAACTCCGCCACCGGAAACATCCGGCCCGGGGCTTCGATCACCGGCGCCGGCCCGGCATCCGACCCGAAAAACGTCGCGAACGATCCGGCATCCAGGGTGGCCGATGAAATCACCAGCTTTAGATCCGGACGCTTTCCAAGCAAACGCTTCAAATAGCCCAGCAGGAAGTCGATGTTGAGCGAACGTTCGTGCGCTTCGTCGAGAATCAGGGCCTGATAGCGCCGGAGCAGCGGATCCCCCTGGGTTTCGGCTAACAGGATCCCGTCGGTCATGAACTTCAAGCAAGTGTCCTTGCTGGTCTTGTCCTCGAAGCGCACCTGATACCCCACAAAGCCCCCCAGCGGCACTTTCAGTTCCTCGGCGACCCGCTTGGCCACACTCGCTGCTGCGATCCGGCGCGGCTGGGTGCAGCCGATGAGGGGAAGGTGCTTGGAGCGAGGAGCAGGGAGCTTGGAGTTGGAAGAAGAGGCTTCTCCAGACTCTTTCTCTCCGCTCTCCGCTCCCCGCTCCGCGCTGATTGCTTCCAATGCCTCCGCGACCATCTTCGGCAGCTGGGTGGTTTTCCCCGATCCGGTGTCGCTTACCACCACCACCACCTGATGGCATTTCAGGGCGGCAAGGATCTCTTCGCGGTGTTCCACCACCGGGAGTTCCTTGGGATAGTGCCAATTTCCTGAAAATGCGGCCATGCGAGGGCCCGAAGCTCCCAGCGATTGACCGGACTGGCAATCCGTAATGACTCGCCACCCCGCGCCATCCGATTCTGGACGACAGCGGATTTTCCGCTACGATGCCCATCCAAGCACATGCCTCACCAACTCCTCAAACGAAACCGCGAATGGGCCGCCGGCGTGGTCGACAGGGATCCGGAATTCTTCAGCAAGCTCGCCAACCAGCAAAGTCCGCGCTTCCTGTGGATCGGCTGCTCGGACAGCCGGGTCCCCGCCAACCAGATCACCGGCCTCGCCCCGGGCGAGGTCTTCGTCCACCGCAACGTCGCCAACGTGGTTTTCGAAACCGATTTCAACCTTCTCGCCGTCCTTCAATACGCCGTCGATGTTCTCAAGGTCGAACACATCATTGTCTGCGGCCACTATGGCTGCGGTGGCGTCCGCGCCGCCCTCGACAACTACCGCCACGGCATGATCGACAACTGGCTCTCCAGCATCCGCGCGCTCTACCGCACCCACCAGGGGGAAATCTCCGCCCTTTCGCCCGAAGCCGCCGTCGACCGCCTCTGCGAACTCAATGTCATGGCCCAGGCCCGCCACCTCGCCCGCACCACCATTCTCGAGGACGCCTGGGAGCGCGGGCAGGAAATCAGCGTCCATAGCTGGATCTACCGCCTCAACGACGGTCTCATCAACCCCATGGCCGAACCGATCAAGGCCCCGCTGGCGTTCAACATCGGCGATTGACCGCCGGGGATTCCCGAAGATTCCGTTTGCCAATCCGCGGATCTGGTGCAGTTTGCCTTTGCACAACAAAGGGGGCGTTCTGGTTTCGACGG
>CBFGOB010000198.1:0-5517 GCA_965650215.1 uncultured bacterium
TAGTGCGCATAGTAGTAGTAGCCGATCTCCTTGCGGTTGAAGACTTTCGGGCTGTTTTCGAGGTAGCGGATCGCGGCCTGCACCCATTCGGTGTCGCGCATGCCGCAGAGCTGGGCGGCATAGGCGCCGCCAGCGGTGCAGGAAAGCGTGGAGCCCGTGTTGCCCTGGTATCCGAATCCACCGGTCTTCTCGTTCCATACCTGGTCGCGCAGGTATCCGACCACGCGGTCGATCGTTTCCGTAGGCACCAGGATGCCGGCCTGGCGCGCCGATGCGAGGGACACAAAGACCATGGCGGTGACGGAGGTGTCCTGACCACAGTCGGGCCGCGCATGGTAACGCCAGCCACCCAGCGGGCTCTGGGCGCGCAGGATCACCTGCACCGCGCGTTCGAGCGCGTATTGGATTTCCTTGTTGTCCTCGGTCTTGCCGGTCATCCCCCACATCTCCGACATCGCCAACGTGTAGAGCCCGTGCTCATACATGCCGTTCATGTAGCCGGTGGATGAATCCCTCGAACGCTTGAGCAGGTAGTCCTTGGCGCGTTCGAGGGCCGCACCATTGCGGCCGAATCCCGGAAATTCACCCTTCACCATGAAGGCCATGAGGCCGAGCGAAGTGGCGGCGATTTCAAACTTGCCCTCCGAGTTGCTCCACGATCCATCGGGCTTCTGGGTGGCCAGCAGGTACTGCAGACCGCGCTCGATGGCGAGATCCGTAGCCTCGGTGAGCTCGGGGGCTTCCTCGGATTTGGCCACGGGGGCTTCTTGTGCGCGAAGCGTGGCCGGCTGAAGCCCTGCGAGCAGCATCGAGAGAGAAAGCGCCGGGCAGAATGCCCGGGCCACAGTTGTCTTGAGTTTCATTTCGCGACCCTTTCGTAGTAATTCTTGAGCGTGGCCCGGTATTCCAGTGGAAGCTCGCGGGCGAAGTTCTGGTTGAGCGATGCGCGGTTGCGGGTGCCGAGAAATTCCCATTCGGACTTCTTGCCCTTTGGAGCCTCCCCGCTGACGAACTCAGACACGAATCCAACCGCTTCGGTTTGATACAGGTCGTCGGTTTCAGCTTCCGTGAGCACATCCGTATCGCTGCTGGATGCGGGCGGGATGGCCGTGTTGAGAATGAGCGCCTGCTGGATGATGAAGTGGCGCAGTGTCCTGTCGGCAAGCAGCTGCGCGGCAACCGCTTGTTCCTTGCGTGAGGCATCAAGTTCATTCCGGATCGCGTCCAATTGACCCTGCGCGGTCACCAGCATGGGATGGTTGAGATCGCCTTCATTCGCCTTGGCAAGTGCTTGGGCCAGTTTTTGCTGGGTCGCGGAAAGCGCGGGAAGCCCCCCGGCTTCAGTGTCGCCCGTCTTGCGCAGCAGAGCGCGGTGTTTGCTGGCGATATCGAGGACCTTGACGAGTTGATGGAGTTCCGGCGGCTCCGCATTGGTCAAGGTAACGCCCGGCAGTCCGTTGAGCATCGAGATGATCGTGTTCAACTGACCCGCATTCGACGCCATCGCCTTCTCAGCCAGCAGCATCGGATCGCCTGCGGCCTGGCCGGAGCGCAGCAGGCGGAGAGCGTCCTGCATCTCCTCGACGGCGGAGTGGAAGTTGAGCTCCAGATTCACACCCTCCAACTTCAGCCTGATCTTTTCATCAAGTTTCTGGAAATCCACTTGTCCCGCGACTTCGGCGAGCGTGCGGGCGAAGCTTGCCATGTCGGCCGCGAGTTTTTCCTGGGCGGCACGGGCGATTTCCGGCGCAGCTTCATCGCGGATCTGGCGCTGGCGGAAGGCGGACAGCGAAATCTCCGACTGCGCTTCATGGAGAAACTCGACGATCTCGGCGATGTATCCCGTCTGCAGCGACACATCGGCGACGAGTCCCTGCACCTTGGTCAGCGAGCCGACCGCGGTTTCCTGAATCTCGGCGGCGTCTTCGGCATCACCATCTTCCATCGCCGCCAGGGCATCCTCGACATCCGATGCGGCGAAGACCAAAGGCGTCCCGACATCGAGCCGCGCGGCCACCAGGTCGAGGGATGGCGCGATATCCTTGAGGCAATTCAGCAGATTGCGTTGGTGAGGCAGAAGCAAAGGCAGCGATTTTTCGTCTGCATCCTTCGTCGCGGCAATCAGATCGTTCTGCCCCCCCACGATATCGGCCATGCCATCGCCTGCCATGCGCACGGCGCTTTCGAAGCCGATCAGCTGCTGCAGCAGGTTGAACTGCGAAAGCTGCGCATCCGCCAGCGCACGGGCCTCGGCCAAGGCGGCCGCAGCCTGCTCCTGCGGTTCCAGCGCATCCTCAAGGCGCTTTGCGGCGATGGCATCCGTGGCGCTCTTCATGAGTTTGCCCACCGACTCGAGCCGGCCCAACAACGGCAGCATGTTCTTGTTGGTTCCGGATTTTCCACCCGCGATTTCCTTGTGGAATTCCTCCACCTCCTCAGCGAGTGCCTTCTGATCCCCGAGGAGGGCCGCGGGATCTTTTTCATCCAAGGCCACTTCTTCGGTTTTCTCGACCAGCGCGATCTGCCGGGCTTCCATTTGTTCCAACACTCCGGCCCGGTCCGTGGCATCGGACACCTCGGAGGAAACCCCCAGTGATTTCTGGGCAAGTTCATCGGACCAACGGGCGAGGATGCCATCGAGTCCGCGCAAGTCCTTGAGGATTTCCCCCTGGGTGGAAACCGCTTGTTCCTTCGACCGGGACTCAAGATGGGCACAAGCCTCGACCATCAGGGATTCGGCACGAAGGCGGAACTCATCGCTCGGAGGCGCGGCAGGAAACCGCATGTCAAACAACCTGGTGCGCGGCGCGGCCACGGTCGGCAACGGCACGAGAACCAGCATGTCGCGCAACACCGCCTGGCGGCGCGCGAAGTCCGCAGCGGACTTGTCGAAGCCGGCGGATTCCGTGCACTCCGTGAACAATGCCTGCTGGTCGGTGATGAGTTGGGAAACCTGCCCACGCACATCCTGGATCAGCGCGTATTCGGATCCGGATCGCATCGGAAACTCCGCCTCCAGCAAGGGACGGATGAGCGGGTATTGGGTGGCGGCGGCTTCTTGATTCGATCCCTTCGCGGCAAGCGCGGCCACGCCGCGAATCGAGTCGGAAAGCCCCGATGTGCGCAAGCTGCGGATATGCCGGCTCAAGCCCAGCACCGAGAGCGGTCGCTGGTCGTAGCGCATGCAGGCATGGAGTTGGTTCAAAAGTTCATCGGTCCATGCGGCGACTTCCTCGTGTCTCTTCGCCAATGCCTCCGCTGATGCGGGTGCCGAGGCAAGCAGGCGAAGGCGGAGTTTTGCCAACTCGTTGGCGAGCATCCGGGTTTCACGGGCAAACACCTCTCGCGAGGCATCGATGCCGCGCTGCATGACCAGGCCGGCGAGTTCGCGCGCGGCTTGGTTCACTGCGGCAGTCGCCGGTTCCGGATCGTGCCGGGCGGCGCCGACCTGGGCCCGCAGCAGATCGGCCGCGCGGGCCACCGAGTCGGCGGCGATGGCGCGCATGGTGTCGCGCATCTTGGCCAGAGATCCACTTTCCACCGCGTCACTCACCTGGTTGGCGGCCAGATCGTTGAGTAGCGCATCCACTTCCGCCGCTGTGGCGAGCAGTTGCTCACGCAGCATTTCCTGGCGGATCGCCTCCAACTGGCAGGTCGGCACGAAGCTGTCCGCCCGCGGATCCAGTCCCATCAAGAGTTCATGTGCCGCACGCTCCTGACGGTACAAGGCGCGCACACGGGTCAGCAAGCGCTCCATCTGCTTCTGGATCTCGGCGAGGTAATCCTCGCGGGACAGGAAGGTGATGCGGCGCGCATCGGTTCGGGCGCGGTGCGGACCGGTTTCACCCGGATACTTGTCGGCCACCTCGACCACGAAGGAAACCGTGTCGCCAATCTGCAAGTCGGGCAGTTCCTTGCGGTAGTCCCAATCGAGCGCCTGCTCCCCTTCCCCGCTCGCCAGCGGTTTCCCCAACACGATCGATTTCTCGGGCCGGCGGTTCACGCGGTACGTGATCGAAGTCGTGCCGATCCCGTGGTCGTCCGACGCGCGCACCGCGAGTGCCAGCGGGCGGCCAAGCATGGCACTCAGGTTGTTGACCGGTGATGTCAGTTCGATCCGCGGCGACTGGTCGGAAGCGACCTGCAGGAAATACCGTGGACTGGTGAATACGAAGCCATGGATCTTTTCCGTCCACGAAAAGCCATACCCCAGCGAGGCGGATGCGGTTTCCGTAAAGGCAAGCGTGCGACCGTCCGCACCGACCTCCAAAGCCTGATCCTCGGCACCGTCGCGGTGCAGCATGGCAGCGCGAATGGGCGTATCGAGTGTGAGCTGCCAGCGCAGCTTCGTCTCTTCGGGCACGGTGAAGGTGAGCGCTTCCACGGATTCGGTGACGCGGTCGATGTAGTCGGGGAAATCAAGTTCCACCCTCACCTGCGCGAGCCGCGGCGCCGGGATGACCTTCACCTGACACCAATCGCTGCGGGCGTCACCGGCGTGGATGCGGAACGAAAAATCGCGGGATGCCGAGGCGATCTCATACGTGCAGAATCCATCGGCCACCGCGAGTTCCATTTCACGCGGCCGCCCATTCCCGGTTTGCAATGCGAGCTTCGCGGATGCGGGAACCGACCCCGTAAGGCGGATTTTGATTTTCGCCGGAGCACCTTCCTGCACCACCCATGCGCCCTCACCGAGGTCGATCTTGGTTTTCGTCGGATAGGCGATGGCCAGCCATGGGGTGAAAATCCGGCCGAATCCAGCGCCGACAAAGGCACCATGGAGAACCACCACAAGCAGCAGCACAGCAACCAAGCCGCCGGCAACCTGCAGTGGGCGCTTCAGATCGGCCATGCTCACCACCTTCGCGGGCTCGATGGAACCTGCTGCCGCCTCCGCTTTCGCCAGCGTGTGCTGCCACATCGCCGCGGATGTTCCGGGTGAGGCTCCGTGTTGTTGGAAATGCACCGCCGTAAGCAACAGGCTGTCCATGTCGCCGCAAACGTCCTCGGTCTGGCGCGCCGCAGCAACGGCGTCAAAACCCCGCAGGCGGCACCACCCGTGACGCCATGCCTGCCGCAGGGAAACCGCCAGCAGGGCGATCGCGGCAAGAGCACGCAACCAACCGGGCAGGTAGGCATAACGATCGATCACCATGATGGCCAAAAACAACGGCACGAACCAGCAGGCGAATGCCAGCAGACCGCCGGCCGCATGCTTCCGCTGCGCGCGCTGCCAGACAGCACGCAGGCACGGCATCATCGCTTGTTGTGTGTGTTCGCTCATCAGGTCAAATCGTGTCGTCTGCGCAGAATCCACTCCATGCCCAGCAGCCCGATCAACAAGGCGGCCACCCAACCATTGTCCCACAGGGCACGCTCGGTGCGCACGGTGGTGGTCAGCGGTTCCCTGCCGATCAAGGTCTTGAGCCTGGAAAGGTCATGCACCGTGAGGCAGGTGCCTCCGGTCCGTTCGGCGATGCGCTGGAGCCCCTCCAGGCGCATGTTGGTATCGGA
>CBFGOB010000199.1:0-5491 GCA_965650215.1 uncultured bacterium
TGCGCGAAGATCGGCTTCCCCGTTTTGTTCTCAACAATCGACTTCGGGATGTAGGGGTTGGGTTTGGCATCCGGGTGGACTCGGAAATACTCGGTCACCCACCAGTCCGGCGTGCTGCGGCGGGCCAGCACCCGCATGAACGGGAGATCGGTGACATCCTGCATCGGCGCCAGGACCAAGGCGGGTCGGGAGGGTGGCAGCAGGTCGCGCATCAGAACTCAGCGTGGCAGGAATTGCTTTGACATCCAGTGGCATCCTGAGTTGCTTTAGTTTCGTTAAACAACATCGGAGGTTTCAGTGGACAGTGATTTGTTACATACCGAAAAGATTCTGGCGGACCGCAAGGTGTTTTATCTCGACCTCAAAAGCAATGCCCGCGGCATGGTCGTCAAGATCACCGAAGACGTGAATGGCAACCGCGACACCATCATGGTCCCTGCGGAGATCCTCGGCGACTTCATCGCGGCTTTGAGCGACATCAAGGCGACTGCCGACGATCAGGAGTAAGCCCGCCCCGCCGGTCCGGTTTCGCCTTGCCGTGGCATCGACCTCCGGGGATCATTCATGAACCATGGTGAAATCCGCGCCTCCATCGATCAATATCGCCCGCCTGACCTACCTCCTGATCTGTGAGGCGGCGGGGGTGGCGATCGCGCTGAGCACCCAGGGGGAGATGTTCGAGGTGTCGCTGACCACAGGGGTCCTGGGCGGTTTGGGGGTTGCCTTGTTTTTCATCTGGGTGGAATCGCTGATGCGTGGCTTCACCCTGCGCGGGTTTTCGACCGCGACCTTCGGGTTGTCGGTGGGGCTGCTGTGCGCGTGGTTGCTGACCCGGGTGCAGATTTCCGATCTGCTGGAACTGGCCTTTCGCCAGGAACTCGCGGTGAAGGAAAACGCCGCCGATTTCGTCAGCGCGATGAAGCTGGCGCTCGATGTCGGCCTGTTTGCGAGCCTCGGGTTCCTGGGGGTGGTGCTTGCCCTGCGCGGCAGCCGCGACGACTTCGCCTTCATCATTCCCTACGTGCGCTTCCGCCAGGACCTGTCGAGCGGCCAACCGATCGTGCTCGACACCTCTGCGGTGATCGACGGGCGGGTGGTCGAGATCGTGAAATCGGGATTCCTCTGCGGCCGCTTGATCATCCCGCGCTTCGTGCTGGATGAACTTCAGGTGACGGCCGAGCAGGGCGAGGTGAAGGCGGGCGGCCAGCGCGGCCTTGCGAACCTCGAGCGCATGCGTGCCGAACCGGGGATCCAGCTGACGATTCACGATAGCGATCAGAATGCCGATTCGACGAATGCCCGCTTCATGGAAACCACCCGCCTGCTCAATGCCAGGCTGATGACGCTCGATGACAACCTCACCAAGGTGGCCAAGCTGCAGGGCGTGCAGGTGCTCAACCTCCACGAGCTCGACGAGGCCCTCAAATCCGCCGTGGTGGTCGGCCAGCGGGTGAGGGTGCCGCTGGTGAGGAATGGCAAGGAGGATGGCCAGGCGGTCGGCTACCTGCCCGATGGCACGATGCTGGTGGTCAACCATGCGGCGGCCAAAATCGGCAGCACGGTCGAGGCGGTGGTGACCAGCACCCTGCAGACCGGCAGCGGCATGATGGCCTTCGGCGAGTTGTTCAGCGCGAAGTCCTGATTTCCATGACCCCACCCCATGATCCGCCGCGTCCCGAGTTTGATTCCGATGATGCGGAGCCCAAGGAGCTCATCTTGACCTCGTTGGCTGACGGAACATCAGCGGCCTGTCCGCATTGTGGCAAGAACTCCTATTCCTGGGGCTTGGTGCGCGGTCACTACGACATGAAATACATTGATGCGAACGCCGGATTCTGGGCGAAGTCCACAGTGTTTGGCGGTCAGCCGGTTCGTGCGCGAAAGTGCAATTCCTGCCGCAACATCCAGCTGTTTGCGGGGAGGTGACGACTCCGCATTTTTAGCGGTCAGGCCGGGGCAGGAATGGATTGCGCCTCCTTGTTTTTTTGATAGAAACACGATGCGCTTCACCGAATCGGCGCGTCAGCATCATGAGCAGCGAAGCGTTTCAGGCCCCAAGCATCGAGTATCTCGGGGAGCAATTGCCACAGTACGCCTTCGAAGCCTACATCGCGCAGGGCGGCATGGGTGCCGTGTACAAGGCCCGCCAGATTTCACTCGACCGCGACGTGGCGATCAAGGTGCTGCCGCACGAGCTTGGCCAGGATGCCGATTTCCGCGAGTGCTTCTCCAAGGAAGCCAAGGCGATGGCCCGGCTCAACCACCCGAACCTGATCAGCGTGTTCGACTCCGGTGACGTCGATGGCATGCCTTACATCGTGATGGAGTTCATCCATGGCAGCTCGCTGCATGATGCCGCCTACAACCAGGCGATTGACCCGTCCCAGGCGGCGACCATCGTCAACGGCATTTGCGCCGGGCTCGCTCATGCCCATGAGCACGGCATCGTGCACCGCGACATCAAGCCGGCCAACATCCTGCTTACCGCCAGGGTCGAACCCAAGATCGGCGACTTCGGTCTCGCCCATCACGTCGGCTCCGAGCAAGAGGGCCTGGTCATGGGCACACCCGGCTACACCGCGCCGGAAATTTTCGTGGATGCGAGTCAAGCCGGTCCGCTGGCGGACATCTATTCGGTCGGCGTCATCCTCCACCAGCTCCTCACCGGCATCGACCCGGCTGGCAACGAGGGGCCGCCGACCCATGTGAGCAGCAACATCCGTCTCGATGCGATCTGGCGCAAGGCGACGCGACCCAACCCCGCCGAACGATATCGAAGCGTGGCCGAAATGGGGGCTGACATCCAGAAGTGGCTCAACTCGAAGACGGGCTCCATCGTGACCTCGCCCAAGGCCGGCGGAATCACTCCGAGCTTCAAGTCCCAGCGCAGCGTTGCGCCACCGGCCGTGCCCGCGAGCACATCCGGCGCCGGCGGCCTGCTGTTCAAGACCGCCGCCATCGGTGTCCTGCTCGCCGCCATCTGGTTCACCTATGGGTTGCTGCAGGACAACAAGACCGTCATCAACCAGAAGATCGCCGGGATCAATGGCACGACAGCCGCCGCCGGCACGCCAAAAGTGCCCGAACCCGCGATGCCGCCCAGCGAGCCCCAGCCCGTCCAAGTGGCGGCAAATCCCGGGACTCCAGCAGTCTTGCCGCCGACCCACGGCACGGGATCTGGGACCACCGCTTCTTCGTCGTCTCCGAAACCCAAGCCCGCGGATCTGGCGGTTCAGAAGGTGCCGGACTTGGAGCCGGCTCCCGCTCCCCCGCGCAAGCCGAAGGGTCCGCCACCTGTGGGTCCGGCGCCACGGCCCGGCAGCAATCTGCCGCCCGGCGATCCCGTGCTGCTCGAGCGGGCCACGGCCCTGATCCTCGACGCGCGCAAGAAGCGCGATGCATCGATGCTCAAGAACGCCAGGTCACTGCAGTCGCTGCTCAGGGACAAGGCGCGCCATGCGGAAGAAGGGGAGGCGGACTTTCTCAAGCAATTCGCCGAAGCGTGCAACGGGGGTGTGCTGCCGGACACGGGCGGCACCGAGCTGGGCTCCGCGGTGGCCGCCGCCTACGGGCGCGCGCAGCGCGAGCAGGCAGCCGCAGACCGATCCTATCAGACCGAGATCGCCCGCATCCGCGATTTCTACGTGCCCAAGTTGCGCACGGCGGCGGAGGCCGCTGACGCGCAACTCAAACCGCGGCTGCTCGCCCAGGCGGATGCCGCGACCGATCTTGCGGCATGGGTCGCGAAGCTGGCCCCGGAAGCTCCGCGGCAAGCCGTCGCGCTCAAGCCATCCAATCGCGGTTTCGTCGGCAACTGGGATGTCCTCACCGACAATCAAACCCAATGGGTTGCCGATGCCGACGGCGTGGTGACGATCAATGATGGCCAGTGGAAGGGCAAAACCGCGGTTTGGAAAATGATGCCCGATGGCACGGTCGAAGTCAGCTGGCCCGACAAGCCGCGGCCCTATGTGCTTTCACCCAACGGCAACGGCTGGTCGGGCAAGACCTCCTTCGGTCAGCCGGTCACTCTCACGCCCGGGAAGTGGTAGATCTCTCTGAGGCGGTTGGGAATTCTTGGTTAGGCCGGATGTCGATTCGGCCTGGCGTTTATTTCTTCAGCCTTGGAACCGTCGTTCCCCGAACCGGCGAGGAAGATCCTGAAACTGCTGTTGGTGCAAGTGGATAAATAACGGATCGGTAGCCACGGCGCAGCGTTGCCGCAACTAACAAGGGGTCGCCTGCGTCGGAGGATTCAGCTCCGGGGAGCGGGCCGCGTCGTCATGCCGGGGAATGTCTCAGCCTGCAGCGGCACTGGAGGTGAAATTCTTGAGAAACACCAGCGTCGGCGTGTCCGTGGCCGCTTTGATGTCGGCAATGAACTTGTCAATGATCTCGGCTTCCTTGGCGGATTACGGGCGTTTGCTGCACAGGGCTTGGCGTGGAGTCGTCGTTGACAATCACCTGCATCGAGGGTGTTTATCTGTGCCAGGAGCAGTTGCAGAGCCGCTTCATGGGCAACCTCTCGAGTTCGCTCCAAGACCGCGAGGCCGATTGCGCTTGGAAGGATGCTTGCTCAATTGAGCTGGTCGCTGGACTGGAAAAGCGTTCGATGTGTAGGGTGTTCTCTGTGTCGGTGAAAATGCAAGTTTTCAACACCCATCCATCTGGAATATCTCAAACAGCGAGCTTGATTCAAGTTGTGTTGGATCAGCGTCGGCGTCTGAGCAGGGCGAGGACACCGAAGGTGCCGAGTAGTGTGGTGGATGGCTCGGGGATGACAGCTGCGTTGAGTTGTGCGTCTGAGAATGTTTCGCCGGAAGTGCCGAATGCGAAAGCGTCGATCCTCATGTAGCGATACCTGTTCGCGATTCTGAAAATCTGGCTGCCGTCTGTAGCTGTCATGGTTCTGGATTGGAGTGCCGAGAGGTTCAGCCAGTGATAATCGCCATCGTTGGGAAGGTTGGCCAGATTTTCCGGAGTATCCACCTTCACCCAGGATGATGTGGCGGTGCCAAAGGTGAAATCCACGAACAGCCTGTTTTCGCTTCCCCTCAACAATCGGGCGTAGAGGTCGTAGGTGCCCGCCGCCAAGGTTACACTGTAGGTCGCCATGCGATCAGTTTCGGCGTCAGTGGGAGCACTATACATCTGTCCGCCGTTGGAGGTAGGGTAGGTGATGTATCCGCCACCAAGTGCATTTGTGTCGGCTCCGACCACCCATTCGCTGGTAGTGGATAAGACAGCCGACTCCGCCTCGAAGCCAACCAATGTGGCTGCATTCGTCGGGTTCGCCAGCGTGAGGATCAGCATGGTGGGGGCGAGCGCGATGTGGAGGATAGGATTTTTTTTCATGGTTTGCACAGGTAGGGGTTTGGCTTGCTGGTCTTCGGTTAATGGCAGAGAAAAATAGTCGTGTTCTCCAATAAAAGGGGTAATTTTCAGCTGTAAAAAGCCTAAAATGCTCGAGCAATTGCATCTCATAAGGTGA
>CBFGOB010000200.1:0-5443 GCA_965650215.1 uncultured bacterium
GGGTGGTGGGCCCCGCCTGCGGCGGGAATCGCCCGCTGGGGTTTGGGCTCGACGAGGATGGCGCGCTGCGGGGTTTCGGGCGCGAGCACCGGCTTGGCCTTCGGTGCGAGCGGCTGCCCGGTTTTCGGATCAATCGCCAGTGCCCGGGCCGGGTGGAGCGGACAGAAGTCGTTTTGCGCCAGGACCGTATCCTTGCCGAACCAAGCGGTCGAGTCGGTGCCGACGGCATGGCAGCCCGTGGTGGAGCGCTTGCCCGACAGGCGGCAGACATCGGCCGGGACCTGGTTGGCGTCGTCGTGGAGCCGGCCCGCCCGGTAGTCGAGTTGGTCCGCGGTTTTCATGATTTCTGCCCAGACCGGCAGGGCGAGGAAGGATCCGTAGCCGCCGGAGAGGGTGGTTTTCGGGCGGTCGAATCCGACCCACACCGCGCAGGTGAGTTGCGAGGTGTAGCCGGCGAACCAGGCATCCTTGAAGTCGTTGGTGGTGCCGGTCTTGCCTGCGCAGGGTTTGGTGAAGCCATGGCGTTTGACCGAGGCGGCTGTGCCGCTGATCGCGACCTGCTCGAGGATTCCGGAAACCTCGCGGGCCGACTTGCGGCTTGCGGCCTGATAGGAAAGCGGCAGGGTCGAGTAGAGGAGGTTGTCGTCGCGGTCGCGGATCTCGGAGATCAGGTACGGGCGGAAACGGGTGCCTTCGTTGGGGAAGATCGAGTAGCCGGTTGCGACCTCCCAGGGTGTCGCTTCCCAGGTGCCGAGAAACGAAGCCGGCACGCCGGGGACTTCGCGGTTGAAGCCGGCGCGTTTCGCGACGTGTTGGACGCGCGCCATGCCGGCGTAGTCGCCAACGCGCACCGACATCGTGTTGCGCGAGCGGACCAGCCCGTAGGCAGCCGGAAAGACGCCGCCGAATTTGCCGTCGGAGTTCTGCGGGTTCCAGCCGCGGCCGTTCTTGATCTCCCCGGGCTGGATCGGTCCATCGCTGATCGGCGTGTCGGGGCTCATGCCCTTGTCGAAGGCGGCGAGGTAGACGAAGGGCTTGAAGATCGAGCCGATCTGGCGCTGGGCGTCCTTGGCGCGGTTGAAGCGCGATTCCCGGACATCGCGTCCACCGACGACGGCGAGCACCGCGCCGCTGCGGTTTTCAATCACCACCGCCGCGCCCTGCAGGTACTTGGGTTCCTGCTCCTCATGGTTCGGAGTGGACTTCCAGGTGGCGCGCAGCGGATGGGCGTAGCCCGGGATCCGCTCGACTTCGGTGAGGCGCTTGTCGAGCGCTTCCTCGGCCTTGGTTTGGATCCGCTGGTCGATGGTGGTGGTGATCTTCAAGCCGCCGAGCTGGATGTCCTCCTGCTCGAGGATGATCTCGAGGTCCTGGCGGATCGCATTCATCGCATACGACTCCGACGAGTTGCGGCGGCCGACCGGACGCACTTTGGGCACTTCCTTCATCGCGGTGTCGGCATCGGCCTGCGTGATCACCCCGGCATCGACCATGCGCCTGAGCGTGGTGTCGCGTTCGCGGATCGCCGCCTCCATCGAGCGGAACGGGTTGTAGGCATCCGGTCCGCGGACAATGCCCGCCAGCAGCGCCGACTCCGAGAGGTTGAGCTCGGCCGGGTGCTTTTCGAAGTAGATCCGCGAGGCTTCGCCGATCCCTTTGATCTGGCGGCCCCAGTTGATCTGGTTGATGTAGGTTTCGAGGATCTCATCCTTGCTGAGCGCCAGCTCGAGGCGGTGGGCGATCGCCATTTCGAGAAACTTGCGGTCGAACTGGCGGACCCGGTCGCCGCGTTTTTCCCCGCGCTTGAGCTGGAAGATGTCGGAGGCCAGCTGCTGGGTGATCGTCGAGGCCCCCTGGCGCTTGCCCGACAGGTTCATGATCGCCGCGCGCACGATGCCGATCAGGTCGACGGCCCCGTGTTGGTAAAAGCGTTCGTCCTCGCGGGCGAGGATCGCCTTGCGGAAATGTTCGGACACCTGGCCGAGCGGCACGATCGAGCGCTTCTCACCGTGGATCCGCCCGAGTTCGCGGCCGTGGCGGTCGATCACGATCGAGCGCTCCGGCATTTCATGGACCTTGGCCAGATCGTAGCGCTGGGCGCGCAGGCCGTAGATCACCGCCAGCGGGACCAGCACCAGGGCGCCGAGGATCGCCGGGTAGCCGATCAGCCGGAAGCCCCAGCGCAACGGCCAGATGAAGCCGCGGGTGAGCCAATGGATCAGGTGAAAGGGCCACAGCAGCAGCCACGAGCCCGCGCCATGCCGCCGGGTCGCGCCCGCACCGCGTTTCGCGCGCGGGCTGCCCGGGCGCTTGCGGTTGGTTGAGGCGTTGGAGCGGGGAGGCATGGCTGGCGGAGACGTGGACCATAGGTCAGCGGCACGGCTCTTCCAATCCAGATTCTTCGGAAATCGCAAGGGATACCCGCTCCGGCCGAGGAACTTCATGGCGAAAGCATGGAGCCGAGCAGTGCCCGCGCTTGTGATCACGGGCCTGCAAGCCCTTCCCACGGAGTGGCTGCCTCAGGCTGTCATGAGGGGTGCGGGCGATTTTCAAATCGCCCGGCACCAAGCTTCGCAGCATCAAGCGGCATGATGCCGTCAAGGCCGCTGCGATGGCGTCCGCGGAGCGTCACGCCCATCGATGCACCAGCCCATGCGGGCTTCTAACATGCCAGGCCGCTGCGGTGCCCATGCTTCAAGAGACAGGCCGCGCAGGGCCGGCTGGTCTGGCCGGCGCGGTGGTGGCGGTGGGGTGTTGGGGTGGCGGAGCCAGCAGCTGCTTGCTATCGATGATCCGGACGCGGGTGCCGACCTGGGATTTGGCATAGATCATCGGCTGGACCTCGCGGGGCAGTCGGATGCAGCCGAAGCTCACCGCCTGGCGGGGTTCGACATGGCCGACGTGCAGGCCGATGCCGCCGTACGTGAGTCTCATCCAGTATGGCATCTCGAAGCCGTTGTAAGTGGCGTCGGCGGGCGGGGTCTCGAAGGTCCAGGAGTGGCCGAGTTCCTCGCCGGTTTCATTGTGGATGTATTTGCCGTAGCGGTTCGAGTGCTTGAGCTCGAGTTTTTCGAGCACCTTGAAATTGCCGGTTGGCGTGTCGTATCCCTCCTTGCCGGTCGAGACGTCGGTGACGATCACGGCCTGGCCCATGTGGTTGAGCAGCACGGCGCGCTGGGCGGCGAGGTCGATGAGGATGTGAGAATCCTTCGGGCGCAGGGCCTCATAGCGGTCCTGCATGATCTGATAGGTCGGCTTCGGCTTCGGAGGAGGCGGGGGCTCCTTCCACCAGACGCATTGGCAAAGCAGCAGGGGAAGCAGGAGTGGCGACACCGCGCGGAGCATTTCTGGCCACCTGCCTAGAGGGTCCGGGGTCCACTGACAAGGACGATGGCGCGCCCGCGCCGCGTTTCGCGCGCGGGCTGCCGGAACGCTTGCGGTTGGTCGGGGCATTGGAGCGGGGAGGCGGGGCTGGCGTCGTGGGCGCTGGCGAGCACACGGAGGATCAGGGTTGATGACCGCCAAGTTTGCGGGCAGATGTTTTCCTGGTGCTTTCAAGACCCGTTGCAAGCGGTCGCGTCTGGATGCGCCGTCGTCACGACGGGATCGACATTCTGCTGGCGGAGGAGGGGCAAGCCCGCACGCGATCGTGGCGGATTCCCGGCATCAGCCATCTTTGCAGCCGCAGTCGAGGCACCCGTGTTTCGCGCAAGCTTGGCAGATCCGCAGCAATTCTTCCCGCAGGTGTTTGCGCGCACGGTGCAAGCGCACGGCCACATGGTTGCGGGTCAGCTTCAGGTCCGCGGCCACCGCGGCAGCGTCCTCACCATCGAGATCGATGCGCTGGAGCAGCTCGCGGTATGTCGCCGGAATTTCCGGAAGCAGTAGTCTGAAACATCGGCAGAGGTCTTTTTTTTCGTCCTCATCCGGGGTTTCAGGCCATTGCTGTCCGAATTTTTCCAGAGCATGCTGCCGCGCACCCCGGCGGCGGTGGGCATCGATGATCGAATGTCGAAGGATACGGTAAAACCATGCGGTGACCTGTTCGTCGTCACGTATCTGGCCGAGGGACTTCAGCGCTTTGAGCAAGCTGTCCTGCACCACATCGGCAGCCAGATCGGGATCGTTCAGCCGCTTGCGCGTGAAGGCGATGAAGGCATCGAGTTGCTCGATGAGTTGGCCTTCGGGTTTCATCCGTGGATTCAGTGGCAGCTGCGGCCGTGGCGTTTGAACTGCCAGTAATTGTAAGGCAGGGGGGCGAGAAATCCAGCGCCGACCGAAATGGCCAAGGCTTGCCAGTAGAACGGATCGCTCAGCGGCACCCGTCCGCCGGTCAGCATGAAATCGGTGAAGTTGGCGGCGGCCTCCATACCCAGCATCGAGAGGAAACTCATCGAGAAGGCGGCGGCAAACGCCTTTTGCCACGCGAAGCTCTCCCGCCAGTGCAGGATTGAGCCTTCGAACAGGATCGAAGTGACCAGCCCGGCGACCATCGCCAGCGGCATGGTCACCGTCATCGGCGTTTCGGGCGCATAGGCCTGGAAGCCGATGATGACGGCCAGGTCGCCGAGCATGCAGCCGATGAGGCAGTTGAGCGTGTTGCTCGCCGCCTTGCGCCAAGCGGCGCGGTCGGCCCAAAAGCGGATGCGCCAGCGACGTGGCGCTTCTCCCGGAGAGGGTCCGGCGTAGCCGGGTGAGTCGGGGCGGCAACAAGGGGACGGCGCATCTTCATGGCCATGACGGGGCATCGTGCAGGTGGTAATGACGGGGTTGTTCATGATGGGAATTTCACATTCATCCCAGCTGACGCAGCAGAGGCGTGCGCATTACAAGAAAAGTGGATGACGGGATTCCAATCCTGGCCGTTTCTCTGCAGACCTGCGGTGCAACGTTTTCAAGATGGAGCGGGAGCCATGGATGCCGGGCCATTGCCGGGACAGCCGCCCCGAGCGGCCCGATGGACGCTACGATGATGCCGTTTGCGCATCGCAGGGTTCCATCGGGCCGGAAGGCATTCAGAGCATTCAGAAGCGCCAGACGAGGTCGAGGGTCAGGCGGCCGTCGATCACGCTGTCCTCCGCGTCGGTGAGGGGCATCTCATAGGCGACGCCGGTTTGGATGTTGTCGGTGACGCGTGAACGGAAACCGGCGGCCGCCGTGACGAGGCTGCGGTTGGTGCCGGCGTTGGCAGCCCCGAAGTTGAAGAAGTCGTGACCTTCGAATTCGAGGATGCCGGGAACGCCTCCGCCGGCCTGCTCATCGAACGCATCGCGGCCGTCGCCGGCGTCCAGCACATGATAGGCGTTGAGCTCGGCTAGCGGAATGAACCAGCGGTTGATCTCGCGGCTGGCGTGCAGGCTGAGGAAGCCGTTGGTTGATTGCTGGCCGGAGAACGGGATGGAGACCCCGGTGCCGGCGGCGAACTGCCAGTCCTCCACGACCT
>CBFGOB010000201.1:0-5421 GCA_965650215.1 uncultured bacterium
GGGAAAATCCAGTCCGCCTGCATTCACCTTCATCCGCAACAGGTCGGCCATCCATGACAACAGCACATCGAACATCCGGTTCCGCGCGTCCAGGTATTCCGCTTCCGCCGACGCCTTGTGAAAGTCCTCGCGTTCCTTGAGCCAGGCCCCGTCGGTGCCGTCCTTGTAAGCCGCCACCTCCTCCTTCGCGGCCGCCTTGGCGGCCTCGTCGGCTTCCTCGCGGCAGCGGGCCAAAAAAGAACTGAAGGTTTCCTTGATCTGCAGTGCCGCCACCGGCGTGCCGAAGCCCCGCGATGCGGTGCGGTTGAGTGCCGAAACCAGCTCGGCGCCGCCGTTGGCCAGCAAGGGGTGGCCACCTAACAACGGCATGCGCACACAGCGCGACAAAATCGTCGGCAGCAACCTCTGCGGATTGGCGGTTAGCAGCAACAGCAGCGTGTTTTTGGGCGGCTCCTCCAGGGTCTTGAGAAACGCGTTCGATGCCTGTTCGGAAAGCCGGTCACATTCGACAATCACCCCCACCTTGCAGGCTCCGCCCGGGGCGGCCAGATTCAGCCCCTGCTCGAGGGAACGCATCTCATCAATGCCGATCCGGCGCGATTTCATCCGCGGACGGATGATGCGGATCCAGCCGCTCTCGAGTTCGTCCAATGGCGGGGTTTCAAGCTTCACCGGCTCACCGAACAAATCCATGCCGCCCGCGGCCTCGGCGGCTCCGCTGACCAGTTGGATGATCCGCGCCGCCAGGCCCTCCTTGCCGGAGCCGTGGGCCCCGGTGATCAGGTAGGCATGGGCCAGACGGCCGCGCTTCTGCGCGGACTCGAGCAATTCGTAAGCATGATCGGGACTGTAGGCCATCCGCCCCCATCGTCTCCGCGATCGAACCCGAGGCAACTCGAAAACCGGAAGGGCCTGAGATCCACGCCGGCAGGCCTCCGACGCTGCCTTTCATGGCCCGATTTGCAGACTAGTTTGGAAAGCTGAAATAACCATACCCACCACATGAGGGGGTGAAATCCCCGTTTTGACGCCATATCTAGTGTTTTTTCTCCAGAATCGTTGCGACCCCGAAATCGGCCGCCTAGTCTCCGGAACGCTCCCTTCCCTCTCGAGCGGAACTCCAAACTCCTATCTGCATGTATCTCAAAACTCTCGAAATTCACGGCTTCAAGTCCTTCGCGGACAAGACGGTGTTTGAATTCGCCGAAGGCGTGACCGGCATTGTCGGACCCAACGGCTGCGGCAAATCGAATGTGGTCGATGCGATCCGCTGGGTGCTCGGCGAAACCTCGGCCAAGGCGCTGCGCGGCGGTGAGATGGCCGATGTCATTTTCAACGGCACTGAAAAGCGCAAGCCCCTCGGCATGGCGGAGGTCACCCTGACCATGGCCGACTGCGAGGAGAAACTCAAAGTCGACTACAACGAGGTCGCCATCACCCGCCGGGTCTACCGCGACGGCCGCTCGGAATACCGGATCAACGGCACTCTCTGCCGCCTCAAGGACATCCACGAGATGCTCATGGATACCGGCATCGGCCGTACCGCCTATTCGATCATGGCCCAGGGCCAGATCGACCAGATCCTCTCCTCCAAACCGGAAGAACGCCGGGCGGTGTTTGAGGAAGCCGCAGGCATCACCAAGTTCAAGCGCGAGAAAAAGGAGGCGCTGCGCAAGCTCGAATACACCGAGGCCAACCTGCTGCGGGTTTCCGACGTGCTCGCCGAACAGGAACGCCGGATGAACTCCCTCAAGCGCCAGGTCGCCAAGGCCCGCCGCTACCAGGCGCTCGCCGCGGACACACGGGTGCTCGACACCCATCTCAGCCACCGCAAGTACATCGAGTTGATCGCCGAGCGTGACGAATTGCTGATCTCGATGCGCGGCCTCGAGGCCCGCGACTCGGAACTCGAGCGCCAGCTGCCGGCCAAGGAAGCGGCGGTCAACGAAGTCCGCGCGGCCGCCCGTACCTTCGAGGGCGAACTCGCCGAACTCCGCCACCGCGCAAACGAACACAAGAACGCGCTGAACTCCGCCCAAGGGCGCATCGCGTTCAATGCCGAGCGCCGCGCCGAACTCGAAGGCCGCATCCAGCAGAACCGCGACGACATCGACGCCACCAAGGAAAAACTCGCCCAACAGGAATTCGATTTCATCGCCGCGAACGCCTCGCTGGAACAACTCACCCGCCTGATCATCGAAAAGGAAGCGGTGCTTGCCGACGCCGAACAACGCGCGTCGATGTCCCGCGAGGAACGCCAGCAAATCGAATCGACCCTGCGCGAATCCCGCGGCGAAGCCAACCGCTGCCAAACGGTCATCGCCACCCTTCAGGCCAAGATCGAAAGTGCCCTCGCGCAGCTCGAAGGCAACCGCGAACGCGCCCGCCAGCTGGCTGACGAGCAACAACGGCTCAGCCTTGAACTCGAGGAATTCCAAGCGGAGAAACAACGGATCGTCGCCGAGGTCGAGGAAGCCGGATCACAGCTCAACCAACTCGAGGAAGCCTTCCAGGCGGCCGAACGCGGATACCATCACACCCGCGGTGACCTCGACGCCGCCCGCGCCGCTGCCATCGAATCCCACCAGCTGCTCGCCAAACGCTCGGCCCGCCTCCAAGCGGTCAGCCAGCTGGTCCGCAGCGGCGAGGGCTTTGAAAAAGGCACCCAGAACGTGCTCCGCGGCCTCGACAACCCGGAACAGTTCCAGACTGGCGTCCACGGTGCGCTCGCCTCGTTGGTTGAAACCGACAACGACTGCGCCCGCGCCATTGAAGCCGCCCTTGGCACCCACCTCCAGGCGGTTCTGGTGCAGGACCAGTTCGCCGCCGAAGCGATCATCGACCGCCTCACCGAAAAGGAACTCGGAATCGCCGCCGTGATTCCCGAGACCTTCGTCTCCCACTCGCAGCCGACTCAGATGGAAGCATTGCCGGAAGGTGCCGTCGCCTGGGCCCTCGACCGGGTGAAGTCCGACAGGCGGATTGCCGGTGTCATCCAGCGCCTGCTCGAACGCGTGCTGATTGTCCCGAACATCAAGGCCGCCCTCGCCCTGCGCACGAACTACCCCGGTGTGACCTTCGTCACGCTCGGCGGCACGCTGCTCAGTGCGGAAGGCATGCTGCGCGGTGGTGCCTCGAAGGAAGGATCGACCTCAGTGCTTGAAATGCAAAACGAGGCCCGCCAACTCGAGCTTGAGGTCGAGGAACTCACCCGTGCCGACAGCGCCGCCCAACAACGCGTACACACGCTGGAAGCGGATCTGGAAACCCTGCGCAACGAGGTCGAAGTCGCCCGCGACCGCCTCCAGCGCCAGAAAGTCCAGCTCTCCACCCTCCAGGGCGAACTCAGCCTCGCCACCCGCGAAGTGGAAAACTTCGAGACCAAGGTTGAAAACGTCCGCTGGGAACGCGGAGAACTCGAACAACGCGAGCGCAACGCCGCGGAAGGCCGCGAGCACATGGAATCGGAACTCGCCGCCGCCCGCGAGCGGCTCGAGGCGCTTGAAAGCGATAGCCGCCGCCTCCAGTCGGAACTCGATGCGACCACCCGGCGCGAGCAGGACCAGGCCAACAGCCTCAACGAACTGCGCACCGACCTCGCCGTCGAACGCCGCGCGAAACAATCGGCCGAGGAGCAGCAGAAACCGATGGAAGCCCGGCTCTCCGAACTGCGCGAAATGTCGATCCGCCGCGAAAGCGAAATCGAATCCTTCCTCCAGCGCATCGAGATGGCGACCGCGGAAAACGCCCGCCTCCACGAGGAGATCGAATTGCACCAGGCCGAAGCCGAAGACCTCGAAACCGAAATCGCCTCCCGCGCCCAAGGCCGCAACGCCCTGCTTGAACGCATCGAGGACGCGGAAGCGGAACTCGCCGCAGTCCGCCGCGAACACGCGAAAGTCAACGAACAAAAGGGCCGCGAGGAAGTCGCCGCCACCAAGCTGGAGCTCCGGCTCGGCAATCTCTGCGAAACCATCCAGGAGCGCTATCAGGTCGACCTCGCAGCCTTCGAACCCGACGCCCACGCGCTGCTTGCCAGCATCCGCTCGCAGAAAGCCCTGCAAGCACGCGGCGGACGCCAGGTGATCGTTTCCCACGACGGTGAATCCACCGACGGCGAAGAGGAGGACAACATGCCGACCGTGGTCGTCGACGGCACCAATGACGACGAAGTCGAAATCCCTGGCGACACCAGCGGCGAACCCGACTGGACCTTTGTCGAATCGATCGTTGTCGACATCAAGCGCCGCCTCGACTCGATGGGTCCTGTCAACCTCGACGCCATCGAGGAGTTCGAAGAACTCGAGGAACGCTACAACTTCCTGAAAGGCCAGCATGACGACCTCGTCAGCTCGAAGGCGGAACTGCTCGAAGTCATCGAACGGATCAACACCGAAACGATGCGCCTGTTCTCGGAAACCTTCGCCCAGGTGCGCGAGAACTTCAAAGCGATGTTCAAGGAACTGTTTGGCGAAACCGCCCAGGCCGACCTCACGCTCATGGACGAAAGCGATCCGCTGGAATCCGGCATCGATGTGATCGCCAAGCCGCCCGGCAAGAAACTCCAATCGATCACCCTGCTCTCCGGTGGCGAGCGCTCGATGACCGCGGTCGCGCTGCTGTTCTCGATCTACATGATCAAGCCCAGCCCCTTCTGCGTGCTCGACGAGCTCGACGCGCCGCTCGACGAATCGAACATCGGCCGCTTCGTCCGGGTCCTCGACCGCTTCATCGACCGTTCGCAGTTCATCATCGTCACCCACTCGAAACGGACCATGGCCCGTGCCGACGTGATGTATGGTGTCACCATGGAGGAATTCGGAGTCTCGAAACCGGTCGGCATGCGCCTCACCAGTTCCGATGGCGCCTCCGCCAAGGGGACGAAGAAATCAGCAGCTTCTGAAGCGGCCCTCCGGCTCGATTCGTGAGCACCGCACCGATTCTCCAGATAGGAGAGGGAAACGGGGGTGGCGTGCCTGATCCGAGTGGATCGCACACCACCCCCAATCTTTTTTTTGCCAAACGAAGGCGGATCGGATGGTATAGGGGGACATGCGTATTCTGCTCTCCGCCCTGCTGCTCGGTGTCTCCCTCCAGGCCGGGACCCGGCCGAATGTCCTCTTTCTGTGCATCGACGACCTCCGGCCGGAGCTCAAGTGCTACGGGGTCGAACACATCCGCTCGCCGCATATCGACAAAATCGCCGATGGCGGCCGCTTTTTCACCCGTCATTACGTCCAAGCCCCGACCTGCGGTGCCTCGCGCTACGCCCTCATGACCGGCACCTACGGTCCCACCGACAACGACGCACTGTTCCGCGCCGCAAAGAGCCGGAAAAACCTGACGACCCTGCCTGGACACTTCCGCCGCGCAGGCTACACGTCGGTCTCGGTTGGCAAGGTCTCGCATCACCCAGGCGGC
>CBFGOB010000202.1:0-5404 GCA_965650215.1 uncultured bacterium
GGCCCATTGACAGGGTCTGGGGGCAACCGCATGATGTTCGGGCAAGCGGACTGGTCTGCTTGTTTGAAGAAGAATACCCCGACGGTCGCCGATCGTCGCTCCTGCTTGTCCATGATTTTCAAGAGCCTTTGCCGCCACGCCGAGATCGGCGCCAATTCCTATCTGATCGAAACCCGCGAGGCGCGGGTCGTGCTGGATGCCGGGATGCATCCCAAGCATGAGGGCGAGGAGGCGATCCCGCATTACGAGATGCTGGAGGACGATTCGATCGATTCGATCGTCGTGAGCCATTCGCATCTCGATCACGTCGGGACCCTGCCGGTCTTCCTGCAGCGTCAGCGGCAGGCGCGGGTGTTCATGAGTGTCGAGACGGCCGATCTTGCGTCGGCGATGCTTCACAATTCCGTCAATGTGATGCAGTCCAAGCGCGGTGAGCTGGGGATTGCCGAGTATCCACTGTTTGATCACAACGAGGTGGATGAGATCGAGAAGCGTTTCGAGTCGCCGGCCCTCGATCGGGCGTTCGACCTTGATGTGGGCGGCAGCATTTGCGGGACCTTCCACGATGCCGGGCACATTCTCGGATCGGTGGGGGTGATGATCGAGGCCGAGGGCAAGCGGGTGTTTTACACCGGGGATGTGAATTTTGAATCAAGCACGCTGCAGCAGGGTGCGCGTTTTCCGGAGGAGCCGGTGGATGCGTTGATTGTCGAGACCACGCGTGGCGCGCAGGTGAGGCGCGCGGATTACCGCCGCGAGGACGAGGAGAACGCGTTTGCCGAGGCGATGCTGCGGGTGTTGCAGCGTGGTGGTTCGGTGCTGGTGCCGGTGTTTGCGATGGGCAAGACCCAGGAGGTGCTGGCGATGATCCACCGCTTCAAGGAGGAAGGCCGGATTCCCAACGAGACGCCGGTGCACATCGGCGGACTGGGCACCAAGATGACGCATGTGTATGACCGCTTCAGCAGTGTGTCGCGTCGTCATTTGCGAGGCTTCCGTTTTCTCAAGGACATGGAGATCGAGGGGGCCGGGCGCAAGCGCAAGGGACCGATCCCGTTCCATGCCGGATGCATCTATGCCCTGTCGAGCGGGATGATGACCGAGAAGACCGTGTCCAATCTCTTTGCGCGGCAGGGGGTGTTGGAGAACAAGCGGCATGGATTGTTTTTTGTCGGCTATGCCGATGCCGAGACCCCGGGCGGCAGGATCCGCTCGGCGAAGCCGGGTGACATGGTGGTTCTGGATTCCGCCTGCCCCCCGGTCCCCTTGCGCTGCGAGATGCGGGTGTTTGACTTCAGTGGTCACTCCACCCGCGAGGCGATTCTGGACTACATCCTGAAACTGCGTCCGCGGAAGACCTTTCTGGTGCATGGCGACGCGGATGCGGTCGAGTGGTTCCGCGGGACGCTCCGCGAGCGTCTTCCCGAGACCGAGGTGGTGGTGCCGGAGCCGGGGGAAGCTCATGAAATTTAGGCGGCCGGGTGGCAGGGTTAAGCCGCTCAAGAGCCAGGGTATGGGATGTTTGATCATTTGCTGCGGGCCCGACTTGCCGGTATCGGTGGATGGGCTGCCCTTGGCGGCTGTCATCCGACGGTCATGGACCGCCGCGGCATGACTTCGGCCATTCGGCTGAAGCCATGCTTTGCATGGGGATTCGGGCGTGCTAAGCAATCGCCTCATGCCCCGCCGCACCCCCACAGGACCCAGGCCCACGCGACTCAAGTGCTGGGTATTGAGGTTCAATGTGGCTCTGGCCTGCCTGCTGGCGCCGGTGGTCATCGGCGTGCTGCTGCCGCAGGACATATCGGACATCGAGGGATACGGTGATCCGCCCGGCCCGGTCCAGGTGCGGGACCTCGAGGAGGTGCTCACGCGCTCGGTTGCGAATGGTCACGAGGTGACCTTGAGCGAAGGTGAAATCAACCGCTGGCTGGCCAAGGAGTTGGCGTTTGTGCAGAAGGGGGCGCTTGCGGGGGTGGTGCGTGAGGGGCGGGTCTGGGTGCGGCTTGGGGATGGAGTGGCGGAGCTGATTGTCGAGCGAAGGGTGCTCGGCCTGCGCATGACCTGGTCGATGTTCGTCCAGATCCACCAGGAGCAGCTCACCGACCGGATCCACAAGGAGGTCCTGCTGCATGGCGGGCCATACGCACAGGGGGTCCCGGCGATGCTGCGTGGTGGCCGTTTCGGGCGGGTGGTGTTGCCGCAAGGTTACCTGCACCTTGTGTTGGCCGAATTCGGGAGGCTGGCGGCTGGGTTTCCCGATGAGATTCATCTTGCGCTCGAGGAGATGCTCAGCGTGCGGATTTTGGAAGGAAAGCTGGTGTTGAACCCGCGGCAAAGCCATCTCGAGGAGGTCATTCGTGATTGATTGCCGATGAAGGGTTTTCCATTGGTGCTTGGCATGCTTTTCGTCATCGCATGGCCGGTGATGGCGCAGGATCCGGCGGCGCCTGCGGCGGAAGGCGTGGCGGCGCCGCCATCGGTGTTGAGCCGCTCCAAGCAGTTCCGGGTGAGTGGCGGCAACGCGCCGGCGCGGGCTGCTGCGGCGATTCTCGCTGAACAGGCCAAGGATGATTTCCTCGGCTTGTTGGGGGAGCCCGATGGCTGGAAGGTTCCGGTGGCGATCGTGTTGCATGGCGAGCCCGGGCAGCCTGCGCCAGCGCGCACGATGGCGACGCGCCTGTGGCTGGTGGATGGCGTTTACCACCTGCAGCTCGACAAGCATCTTGGGCCGGGCATGGAGCTTGAGGCTTTTCGCGACGCGGTGACCTCGCTGCTGGTTTTCGCCCGCACGATCCAGTCGCAGGACGGTGGTACCGGCGAGCAGCCGATGAGGGTTCCGGTGTGGCTGAGGGTGGGCTTGAACGAGGCCAGCGCTTGGCGCAACCAGCAGAGCGACCGCAACCTTTATGCCACGGTGTTCCGGCAGGGAGGGCTGTATCAGCTCGATGATCTCTTCGGGACCGATGAGAAGGCCTACGCGGCGCTTGATGGGGCGACGCGCGCCGCATTCCGGGTTTCCGCCGGCGCGCTGGTCATGGCCTTGTTGGAGCAGCCGGGTGGCCGGGAGGGTTTCCGCAGCCTGCTGGGCGAGGTGGCGATCTATCAGGGCGAGCTGCCGATGCTCTTGCGCCGGCATTTCCCCGAACTCAACCTGTCGGGCAAAAGCCTTGAAAAGTGGTGGGCCCTGCAGCTGGCGAACAAGGGGGACATGAACCTGCTCACCGACGTGATGGGCATCATGGAAACCGAGGAGCAGCTGGCAAAGGCCCTGTTTCTCGATTTGCCGTCCGAGGGTGGCGGCTTCGAGCGGGTGCCCATCGACCAATGGCGGCGGCTGGAAGCCCTGGCCGAAGCGGAACGGCAGACGGCGATCAAGTCCGCGCAAGCGGCCCTGGTGCGGATGAGTTACCGTTGCTTTCCCTCCTCCCGCCCCTTGCTGGTCGAGTATCAGAAGCTCCTGATCCGGATGACGCACGAGTCCGCGCAGGCCTTGATGGGGGCTGTCGGCGAATTGCAAAAGGCGCGTGGGATCATGCGTTCCAAGGCGGAGCGCGGCCGGGATTACCTCGACTGGTTCGAGATCACGCGGGCCCGGGAGACCAGCGGCGCCTTTGACGACTACCTGAGGCTCAAGGAGGAGTTGAAAACCCAGAAGCGTCACCGGACTGACGGGGTTTCCGCCTATCTCGACCGGCTCGACGAGGCGTTTTACCGCGAGGAACACTGATCCGCCGGCGTGCTGGAAAATTGCCTTGAATAAATCCGTGACCGTCCGCGTCGATCCAGATGTGAACACCAACATCATTACAAAGCGCGTTTACCGCGGTGCCTTGGCCATCCTGCTTGCCGCAGGAATCGGATCGGGCACGAGCTGCATGACCACCTATGACGCCTATGGCCGTCCGGTGCAGTCCGTGGACCCGGGTGTTGCGGTTGCCGGTGTGGCGGCGGCTGGGTTGATCGGCTATTCGATGCACCACGGCCATCACGGCTACCGTTACAGCGGGCACCACCATTACCGCACCTACCGTCCGTATGGCGGTTATCACTGCCGCTGATCTCAGGCCTTGCTTTTCGCCGCCTTCTTGGCGGGCCGCGGAGGGAATTCGAAGCCGACCTTGCCGTCTTCGAGGCTGAGGGTGAGGAAGGCGTCGAATTTCCGTTTCGTACGGTTTGAGACAAAGCCCTTGATCAGGTCGGTCTTGCCGTGGCTGATCAGTTTGACCGCCTGGTCCTTGCTGATTTCGTGCTGCAGGATCGTCTTCCCGATGCGGATGCCGTTCGGGTCCTTTTTCGTGACCAGCTCGGGCACGTGGTAGGCCTTGTCGCTGGCGTAGATCTTGACCGCACGGCCGTCGGTCAGCGTGGTTTCGGCGATCAGCTGTTCCTCGGTGAGTTCCGCTTCCTCGGAGCCATCGTCCTTGTCGAAGACGAAGTTGACCTTGAACTTCGCATCGAGCTCGAGCCCGGCGTCAAAGGGCTTGTTGAACTTCGATTTGAAACCGGTGAGCGGGCCGACGAATTTTTTCGAGAACAGCTCGCAGGCTTCCTCATCGCTGAGGAGCCGGCCGGCGATGTGTTTCTTCGCCTTGAACTTGCATTCCGGCTCGCGGCACTCGTAGGTCGCGTCGGTTTGCCGGAGGCTGGGCGCGCCGCAGGCCGGGCAGGCGACCTTGAGCTCGGGAAAGTCCTGGTTCTTGAGTTCTTCGGCGCAGTGACGCGCCTTGGCCACGATCTCGTTGGTGTAGGAGATGATCTCCTTCATGAAGGCATCGCGGCGGAACTGGCCGTGCTCCATCTGACGGAGTTTGTATTCCCATTCGCCGGTGAGGCGTGGCGAATAGAGCCCCTCGATGTTCATTTCGCGCACCAGCTGGATCAGCCGCATGCCGCTGGCGCTGACGTGGAGTTCGCGGCCGTCGCGGGCGATGTACTTCTGGGCGATCAGCCCTTCGATGGTCGCCGCGCGGGTCGCCGGAGTGCCAAGCCCGCGTTCGGCCATCGCCTCGCGCAGCGCTTCGTCGTTGATCAGCTTGCCCGCGCCTTCCATCGCCGAGAGCAGGGTGGATTCGGTGAAGCGGGCCGGGGGCTTGGTTTCCTCGTGGAGCACTTCGATCGACTTGACCGGGGCTTTTTCATTCGCTGCGACGGCGACGAGCTCGTCCTTGCCGGACGCGACGCCGGGTTGGCGGCCGTAGACTTCGAGCCAGCCGGGGCTGATGAGCACGCGGCCTTCGGTCTTGAAGGTGTCGGTGAGTTTCGGGCTGCTATGGGAGATGCGGGTGAGGCGGGTCGTTTGCTCGAATTCCGCAGCCGGGTAGAAGACGGCGATGAAGCGTTTGACGATCATGTCGAACACCTTCTGTTCGGTATCGCTGAGTTTTGCGGTCTTGCCGGTGGG
>CBFGOB010000203.1:0-5357 GCA_965650215.1 uncultured bacterium
CGACCTGCTCTTCGACCCGCTCAAGTCCCACCTCGACCGCATCGAGTGGCGCCCGGGCAACGACGGCGTCGCCATCCTCCATGCCACGCTCGGCGAATGGGCCGGCGCGATCGGAGCCCTTGCCAACCTCAACCGTCATTGAACCCATGAGCGGAAAAACCTGGAAAATCGCCGGCATCAATTTTGATCACTTCCACATGGGCGACCTGCTGCGCATGGTCCACCAGCACCCGCGCGCGGAAATCGTCGGCATCTGCGACGGGCAACCGTCGCGCATGCAGGAAGCGGCCGGCAATTTCCAGATCCCCGCCGAGCGGCAGTTCACCGAGGTCGCGCAATGCATGGAGCAATGCCGGCCGGATCTGGTGATCTTGTGCCCCTCCACCGCCCAACACGCGGACTACGTCGAAATGGTCGCCCCTTACGGCGTGCATGTCCTGGTCGAAAAACCCTTCGCCGCCAATCTTGCCGAGGCCGACCGGATGGTCGCCTGCATGCCGGCCGGCAAGCAGCTCGTCATCAACTGGCCGCTGCGCTGGTACCCGTCCCACATCCGCGCCAAGCAACTGATCGATGAAGGTGTGATCGGCAAGGTGCTGCAAGTCCACTACTACGACGGCAACCGCGGACCGCTGCGCCACGGCGCCGACAAGATCGAAAAAGACCCGGGCCCGAAATCCGAGAGCTGGTTCTACCACAAGTCGCGCGGCGGCGGCTCGCTGCTCGACTACGGCGGCTACGGCACCACGCTCGGCGCCTGGTTTCTCGACGGCGCGGAGCCCCTCGAGGTCACCGCCGTCGTCGACGAACCGCCGGGCCTCGAGGTCACCGCCGTCGTCGACGAACCGCCGGGCCTCGAGGTCGACGAACACAGCATCACCATCGCCCGCTACGCGACCGGCCTGTCGAAATACGAAACCCGCTGGGGCACCTTCACCGACCCCTGGATCCACCAGCCGCAACCGAAGTGCGGCTTCGTGATCGTCGGCGACGAAGGCACGATCAGCAGCTACGATCTGGAGGACAGCGTCCGCCTGCAAACCGCCGCCTGCCCGCAAGGCCAGGTGGTACCCGCCCCGAAACCGGAAAGCCCCTTCGACAATCCGATCGCCTACGTCCTGCACTGCCTCGATCACCAGCTCCCGGTCGATGGCCCGCTGTCACCGGCGGTCTGCCGCATCGGCCAGAAACTCGTCGACGCGGCAGTGCTCAGCTCGCAGCTCAAGCGCAGCGTCAGGTGGGATGAAGTGGAGGTGAAGCGATGAGCGACAAGAACTATGCCCTCAAGTCCGAAGATGCGGCGTTGCAGGTGCCAGCACCCGGACTGCCGTACCGCCCGCGCTTTCCACAACGTCCGCCGAAGATCGGCCTGATCGGTTGCGGCGGTATCACCGAGCAGCATCTCAAGGCCTACCGCGAGGCGGGACTCGAGGTGGTGGCGCTCTGCGACCTGGTCGAAGCCAATGCCTTGGCCAAACAGGCGCAGTTCTATCCGCAGGCCCGGATCTGCAGCGATGCCGCCGGGCTGCTTGCCGATCCCTCGATCGGGGTGGTCGACATCGCCCTGCACGCCGAGCCCCGCGCCGCCGTCATCGAGCAGGCGCTGCGCGCCGGCAAGCACGTCCTCAGCCAGAAACCGTTCGTGCTCGACCTCGCGGTCGGCGAACGGCTCGTCGCCATCGCCGAAGAACAAGGCCGCCTGCTCGCCGTCAACCAGAACGGCCGCTTCGCCCCGTACTTCCGCTACGCCCAGCTCGCCATCGACGCGGGACTCATCGGTGAAGTCCACAGCGTCACCCTCCAGGTCGGTTGGGACCACGGCTGGGTCGCGGGCACGCCGTTTGAAAAGATCCCCCACCTCCTGCTCTACGACTTCGGCATCCACTGGATCGACATGGCCTGCTGCCTGATGGGCCGCCCGGCGCAATCCGCCCATGCCATGCTGCGGCGCTCCGCATCGCAGACGATTGCACCGCCACTCGTCGGCTCGGCCCAACTCGCGTTCGAGGGCGGCATCGCCAGCATCCACCTCGACGGCAGCACCAGGCACGGTGCCTTCGAATCGCTCGACATCATCGGCACCAAAGGACGGATCCACGCCAGCGGCAAGCCGCTCGAAGCGCACGACTTCGAACTCATCACCAAGGACGGCGTCGCCCGCCCCATGTTCGAGGGCCACTGGATGCCCGACGGCTTCGGTGGCGCGATGGGCGAGCTGCTCTGCGCGATCGATGAACGGCGCCAGCCCTTCAATTCCGCCGCCCACAACCTGCACTCGCTCGAAGCCGCCTTCGCCCTGATCCAATCGGCCGACGAAGGCCGCCAGGTGCGCGTCGGCGAAGCCAAAGTCGCAGGTCCGAACTGCAAGCCCAAAGCATGAAGAAGCCATGGGTGACACGGAATTTACGGATCGGGCTGAAGATGAATGAAACACCCCGACATCAATCACCACTGATCTTAACAGGCCATTCTTCCCTAATAATCAAAAAGTCTGAATTTCTAACATGATTTTACCAGCCCCTCCATCCGCACAATCCGTGTAATCCGTGGTCAAACCCACCAAACACCCAAACCCTTCTCATGACCCCCACCCAGGACTACCTCCAAAAATGCCGCGGCTTGATCGACAAGGTCGCCGCGCAGGAATCCGCCATCGCCACCGCCGCCGGTTGGTTTGCCCAAACGATCCTCGCCGGCCGCATGGTCCATGTCTTCGGCTCCGGCCACAGCCGGATGATGACCGAGGAAATGTGGCCGCGCTACGGCTCTTTCCCCGGCTTCAACCCGATCGTCGAACTCTCACTGAGCTTCCATAACCTGGTGGTCGGTTGCAACGGCCAGCGCCAGGCGATGTTCCTGGAGAACGTCAGCGGTCTCGCCGACCGCATCCTGCGCAACTTCGACATCAGCAACACCGACACCGCGCTGATCATTTCGTCGTCCGGCTGCAACATCGTGCCGATCGAAATGGCCGAACGGTTCCAGCAGATGGGCGTGAAGGTCGTCGCGCTTGTGAGCAAGGACCACCTTGAACCCAGCACCAGCAAGGACCCGCGCGGCAAGAAGCTCACCGACTTCGCCGACCTCGTGCTCGACACCGGCGCGCCTGCCGGCGACGCCATGGTGCACATCGACGGACTCGCCACTCCGGTTGCCCCGGGTTCGACCGTCGGCGGCTGCCTGATCGTCAACTCGCTCAAGGCCGAAGTCGCCAAGCGGCTGACCGCCGCCGGCCAGCCGCCGAAAGTGCTCACGGCATCCATCATCTCCGGCGCCGAGGAGGCCACCCGCCTGTTCGAAGCCGCCTACGACGAACACGGCCGCCGCATCGCCCAATACTATCAAAATCTCGGCGCCTGACCCAAGGGGCCGCGGACTTCCGTCCGCACCGGAACCCCAGCCACATGCGGACTCAAGTCCGCGGTCCATCCGATCGGGGA
Source organism: uncultured bacterium (assembly GCA_965650215.1). Classification (GTDB taxonomy): domain Bacteria; phylum Verrucomicrobiota; class Verrucomicrobiia; order Verrucomicrobiales; family Akkermansiaceae; genus Luteolibacter. The sequence continues at coordinate 3,441 of CBFGOB010000203.1, forward strand.
GATCAGACGATCTGTTCCTTCTCCGCATCCCAGCGGACCTCGCGCTTCTGCTTGTAGGCCTCGATGGCCATCACCAGCACGGCGGTTTCGATGAAGGCCTCGTCCTCGTTGCAGCGCGTCTTCTCGCGGGTGCGCACGGCCTGGAAAAATTCCTCCATGTGATCCGGACGGCGGTGCTCCCGGGTCGGGGCGAAGAACTCCCTTGGCTCAAGCCCGGGGTGGCGGGCGATGTGATGGGCGATCTTGTCCTCGAAAATCTCGAACATCGTCGCATTCTGACCGATCGAGTTGTAGATCAGCCGCCCCTCGGTGCCGATGTATTCCGGGCTCTGGCCGCGGTTGGAAGCCATGCTGCCCTCGTAGGTCACCGTGCAGTTCTGCTTCTCGAAGGTATAACTGCTCGTCCAGGTGTCGGGCGTCTCACGGTCGTCGTGCCAGTGGGCCACGCGCCCCTGGGAGATGCACGTGTCGGGAATGCCGTAGCGCAGCACCGACTGTACCTGGTCGAGTTCGTGGGATAGCAGGTCACCGCATTGGCCGGTGCCGTAGGGCCAATAACAACGCCAATGCCAGAAGTGGCGCTCGTTGAACTCGATGCTCGGACACTTGCCCAACCACTGCTCCCAATCGAGATCCTTGATCACCTGCTTGGGATCCGGACGCACGTAGTTCGAGTAATTGCTGTACCAACGCCAGGGCGGCCGCTCGGCACTGCCGTTGAAATATCGGCCGGTCAGGATTTTGGTGACGTGGCCGATGGCACCTTGCTCGATGCGTTTGCGGCCTTCATCGGCCGCCACATGCTGGCGTCCCTGGTGGCCGAGTTGCATGATCGCTCCGGCGTCTTTGACCGCCTTGCGCATGCGCTTGGCGGATTCGATGGAAGTCGTCCAGCCTTTCTCGCAATAGACGTCCTTGCCCGCGGCGATGCAGTCGATGAGCATCTGCTCGTGCCAATGGTCGGGCGTGGCGATGATCACCGCCTCGATCTTCGGGTCGTTGAGCATCTCGCGGTAATTGCCGTAGGTCTTGACCTCGGGGTTGTTCGCCAACGGAATGCCGCGCTCGAGATGTGGCTTGTAGACATCGCAGAGTGCGACCACCCGTGCGCCCTTCTTGCTGCCGGCCACACTGAGCAGGCCGACACCGCGGGTGCCGATGCCGATCTGCGCGACCCGCACCGGGTCGGCGGCGATCGTGGCGGCTTCCCCACGCAGGATGTGGGGTGCCAATGCGCCGGCGGCAGCAGCCATGCCACCCTGGCGGAGGAAGGAACGTCGGTTGAGGATCGATGGGGTTTTCATGGAATGGTGGGAGAGGGATGGAACCGTAGATGGATGCAGATCGGAACAGAAACCTGAGATTGCCGATGGGATCATTCGCCAATCATGAATCGATTCCAACTCATGCGACTGGTTTCGGATCCGAGCGGCAATCCGGGATCATACGCGGGGCTTGCGCGCGATCCTACAGAATTGGGCCAGATGATGGGAAAAGGAGGGCGGCGCTACCGGTTGGCAGCCCGGATGCTTCACGATGGGAGGCGGGAGTTCGTCGCAGCTCAGGGGGGCAGGGTCGCATTGACCCGCGAGAACAGCTTCTTGCCGGTTCCGGCCGCAGCAGCAGGGATGCGGGCGTAGACGGAAATGAAGTCGCCACCCAAATCCTGGATTTCAAACACGATGCCGGTCGGGCCGTCCGTGCCGGAGACATCCGGCACTTCCGCCTGGTGGTTCGTCCAAAGATCCAGAGCACCGAGGTCCTTGCTGTATTGCACCTTGATCGAGGCCGCACCCCGTGCCGAGGACTTGAGCGTGGTGAAGAACATGTTGATCTCGCCTGCCTGCTCATCGGCGGTCGGCATGAGATCCATCACGTTGTCACCGGGACTGTCCGCACCCAGCAGCCAGGCGAGGC
>CBFGOB010000204.1:0-5343 GCA_965650215.1 uncultured bacterium
GCGACCATAGGCGGCTGAATCCGGAATGCAAATCCTGTGGCCGAAAATCCACCACATGCCCGTTGCAGTGCCGCGCCGGACAGGGATGAAATTTCCGGTGGACAACCCGGTGGGGGGAAGCTAATCGTCCGCTCCCCGCCGCGCGGGGCTCAACAAACCTGGCAGAGTAGCTCAGTGGTAGAGCAGAGGACTCATAAGCCTTTGGTCGGCGGTTCAAATCCGCCCTCTGCTACCAGTTCGCCCTCAATGACTTGCGAAGCCCAAGGGGCGATCTGGCAGAAGCGATTGTTCTCGTCCTGTGCCACTGTTTCGATGGGCCCATGCGGGTTCCTTGCTGGACAGAAGGGCTTCATATTGTCCCAAAGCAGGTCGTCGCAGGCACCAGTGCGGGGATTCAATTGCTGTCAGAATCTTGTTCCATCGACAAAACATACCGAGGGCTCCTTCATCGAAATCCTCGTCAGCGGGTGATGCCCGGAGACCAGGTGGAAGGTCGGGCATTTGATGGTCCACCGCCACAGCGGCCCTTGATTGTTGGAAACGATCAGCCGCATGGATGTTGCGTGGTTTCCACGCGTTCGGCTCCTGCTGGGGACACTTTGCCAGGCGCGAGGATGAGGTCTCCTGACCTTGCAACGGTTTTTGCTCTCAGGGCAGGCTGATGGTTTCCTATCGGAGCCGTCCAATGATTGGCTGGGGAGGATTTTGCAAATTTCGGCAGCGGCTCTAACGTGACATGCCGCGGGTTGCCTGAGCCAGGTGCTCTGATGATCTGTGGATCATTGAGAATCGCTAAAGGCGCTGACCCTTGATCCATGGGTCCTTGGTTCGAGTCCAAGCCGGGGCGCCGCTCCCTGTGGGGGTGAAATTCCGTGAAACTTTCCGGGCCACGGGGTGTTTCAACGGGATGACACCTAGTTTACGGGTCGGGACCAGTTTTCCTGTGCTGATGAAGCGGGTGTTGTTGTGGCTTTGGATCTGTTTTCCACTGGGTGCCGCGGGGGCGCCGAAGCCGCCGGAGCCGCCGCCTTTTGAGAAGCCGAAGCCGCCGCCTGCACAGGTTTCCTCGTCGGAGGCCATGCCGCCGCTGCCGTATCCGGTAGTGCCGCAGAAGCGTCAGGAGCGGAAGAATCCCCCGCAGCCTCCGGTGTTGATCACCAAGATCCGCACCCAGGATGCCGAGGATTGGGCGCGCACGCCGCACGACCTGAAACGGTTGTTGGAATGGATGAGTGCTGAGATGGGGGCGAGTTTCAGTTCGAACATCAAGACGTGGAAGGAAGTTTCCACCGATCCGCGTGAGAACCCGGTGCTGTATCGTTCCGGCTACAAGTCGTTTGCATTCACGCCCGAGGAAGCCGCGCGGCTCCGCGAATACGTCCGCAACGGCGGCACCATCCTGTTCAACGCGCTGGTCGGGCATCCGGATTTCCACCGTTCGGCGCTGGAGGCCGCACGGCAGATCCTGCCGGAAAACCCGGTATACCGGTTGCGCATGGATCATCCGGTGTTCCGTTCGTTCCATGAGATCGGCCAGGTGAAATACCGCGAGCGTGCCGTGCGTGATGGCGTGGTCACCGATTCGTTCCCGTGGATCGACGGTGTGGACATTGACAACCGCACGGCCATTCTCATATCGCGTTTTGACATCGCGATGGGCTGGGAAAGCAACCGCCATGACAGTTGGGGGTATGAGGATGCGGACGCCCGTCGGCTTGGTGCGAACCTTGTGTCGTACATCACCGCGATGCAGGAAGCCGGACGCAGCACGGGCAAGAGTGTGGAGCTCGCCGATGCAGGTGGCAGCAAGGCGGGACGTCTGCGTGTTGGGTGGGTGGTTCACTCCGGGCCGTGGAAAACCCGGCCTGCCGCGTTGCCGATGTTGCTCAAGAAACTCAACGAAGTCACAGGTGCGCCGGTTTCCTTTGAATCGCGCGGCGTTTCGCTGGCGGATGCCTCATTGTTTGAGACCCCGTTGCTGTATCTCACGGGCACCACCGATTTCGTGCTCGGCGAGAACGAGCGGGCGAATCTGCGGCAGTTTTTGTTGAAGGGGGGCGTGCTGTTTGCCGAAGCGGGTGACGGCAGGGTCACCTTTGACACGGCGTTCCGTGCCGAAATGGCCAAGGTGTTGCCCGATCATCCCCTGGTTCCCGTGGCTGCCGATGCCGCGTTGCTGAAGGAACCCAACGATGTGCGCAGCGTGAAGCCCCGTCCGGCGCTGGCTGCGCGGCTCGACAACCAGCGCAGCACCGTTCCCGGATTGTGGATGGCGGACATCCATGGAGCCACGGCCGTGATCTACTGCCCACACGACCTCGCCGCCGGATGGGAGCAGGCACCGGCTCCCTACGCGGTGGGTTATGAAGCGGCGGATGCCACCGCACTTGGTGTGAACATCCTGTTTCACGCGCTGGTCCGCTGAGTTTCCCTAATCTCCAATTTCCAACCTCCAAGTTCCCTTCTCCCGCATGTCCGGCTTCAGTGATTTCCTCACCCCCGAGACCATGCGGCGGCTTGACCGGCTCGCGTTGAGTTCGCGGTGGACGGCCGAGGGTGGCCGCGCCGGGAGGCATGCGAGTGCGATGAAGGGAGCGAGCGTTGAGTTCCGCGATCACCGGGACTACGTGCAGGGCGACAGTTTGCGGCATCTGGACTGGAAGGTATTCGGCCGCAGCGAGCGGTTTTACATCAAGCAGTTCCAGGAGGAAACCAGCTTGCGGGTGCATCTGGTTCTCGATGCGTCGGCCTCGATGAATTTTCGGAATTCCGGAAAAACCACCAAGTTCGGGTTTGCCCGTGAGCTTGCGGTGGCGGCCGCCTATTTGGCCCATCACCAGCAGGATTCCGTCGGGCTCGTGATCTTCGACGACGAAGTACGGCGCTGGATCCCGTCCAAGGGGGGAACCCGTCATTTGCGGAATCTCCTCGAAGCGTTGGCACTCCATGAGCCGGGTGGGCGGACGGACACGGGGAAAGCGCTTGAAGCGTTGGCCGAAGGCATGGCCAGGCGTGGTTTGGTGGTAATGATGTCCGACTTGTTGGATGACCCCGACGCCGTGTTCCGCGCGCTGGCGCATTTCCGCCGTCGCGGCCATGACGTGGTGCTTGTGCAGGTGCTTGACCCGGCCGAGCTGGATCTGCCGTTTGATGGGGTTTCCGATTTCATCGACATGGAAACCGGCGAACGGCTGGAAGCCGATGCCGCCATGGTGCGCCGGTCGTACCGTGAGGCCATTGGTGCGGCGATCGAGGGGTTCCGCCACCGCTGCGGTGCGCTCAGTGTTGATTTCCGCGTCGCGACCACCGAGCGCCCACCCTCGGATTTCCTCAACGAACTGTTGTCCGTCCGCAAGCGGCCCGGCAGATGAACCATGGGACTTCTCTCTCCATTTCTGTTAGCAAGCACCGCCGTGCTGGCGGTGCCGCTGTGGCTGCACCTGCGGCGGAAGCGGCGGCAGGCGCCGGTGGAGTTTCCCTCGCTGCGGTATTTGAAAATGGCGGCGGCACGGGTGAAACGGCAGGCGCGGGTCGAGGATCTCGGGTTGTTGGCATTGCGATTGTTGCTGGTGGCATTGTTGGCGGCTGCGTTCGCGCGTCCGGTGCTCCGTTCGGGTGGTGCCTGGCTGGGTGAGGGCCGTGCGGTGGAGTCGGTGGTCGTGATCGATGCCACGGCGAGCATGGGGTGGCGCGGTGCATCCGGTGAGCGGATCGAGGCGGCAAAGCGTTTGGCACGCGAGTGGATCAGCGGGTTGGACCCATCGGATGCCGTGGCACTGTGGGTGCTTACGGACAGCCTGGAGAAACCGGTGCCGGTTCCGATGGTGGACCGCACTTTCCTGTTGGAACAACTGGATGCGGTTGAGGCTTCGGATGGCTCGTGTGGATTGGCTCCGGTTTTCCAGGCCGCGAGCGAGTGGGCGGAAGCCCGGGGTGTGGGGCGCAAGGAGATGGTGGTGATCACCGACAACCAGAAGGCCGCGTGGGACTGGCCTGCGGAGGGGTATTTCCGCAGTTCCTGGCCAGGTCGCGGCGTCAATCTGGCGGTGCTGGCAACGGATTTGCTCAAGGCGGGCAACCTTGCGGTGGTGGCGGTTGAGTGGGATGGGATGGCGGCGCGCGAAGGGGCCTTGCTCACCGGGGTGGCGAAGCTTGCCAATCATGGCGATGCCGGTGCGAGCGACCTGGTGGAGTGTCGGATCGGGGGGCAGGTGGTCTTGCGCAAGCCTGTTGAGATTCCTGCGGGCGGCACGCTGGACTTGCCCATCTCGGTGCCGGTTCCGGTGGTGGACGGCCCGGTTCTCACGGGTGAGGTCGCGCTCGCGGGCGATGACCTGGCGTGTGACGACCGATGGCATTTTGCTCTGCCGGTGCGGCGAGCGACCCGGTCATTGATTGTGGATCGCCATGCTGGCATTGGCGTCGGGATCGGACCGTCATTTTATCTGACAAGAGCCTTGGCGGCGGGTGGCGCGGGCAAGGCAGCGGTGATCGAGACCGGCGCATGGGAAAATCAGGAGACGGATGATATCGACGCGGTATGGTTTACGGCGGGTGCGGTGGATGGCATGGCCGCGTGGGAAAAGGCGTGCGCGTTCGCAGCCGCGGGTGGCACGGTGTTGGTCACGGGGGAATCGCAACCCGAGCCCATGCCGGCAGGCTGGCCGGTCACAGCGGGTGAGGAAATCGCGCTTCCTGCAGGACGGATCGCCACCCGCTTGCTGGCGCAGGCGCATCCTTTGTTCGATGGGGTGTGGAGTGAACAGACGCCGTTTCCGCCGCTGCCGCAACGATTGGCGCGGAGTTGCGTGCCGGCGGATGGGGCCAGGGCCTTGGCCACCTTGGCGGGTGGGTATCCGCTGATTGTGGAAGCCCGGTTCGGCAAGGGGCGCGTGTTGTGGCTCAACGCGAGTGTGGACCGGACATGGGGTGATCTGCCGCTTTCTCCGGCATTTGTCGCCTTGGTCCAACAACTCGCCCGGGCGCGTGAACTCGATTTGCAGGGGGTGACGACCGGGTGGGTTGGTGAGGCCTGGCCGGATCTCGCAAAGTTTCCGGGAACCACGTCGTGGATGGAGGATGGCAAGGAGGCGCGGTCCGCGCGGATGCGGCGCAGCGGTGTGTTTGATGCGGTCTCGAATGAGGGCGTTCCCGTTTGGCGGACGGCAGCGAACATCCGGCGCGATGAATCCGACCTGCGGCCGGTGGATGCGGGAAAATTGGCAGCCATGTTGCCTGGCAAGCTGGTGACAGGTCCGCAGGGCATTCATGAATGGCGCAAGGAAAGCCGCCGCGAGGTGCCGCTGTGGCCATGGTTGCTGGCGTCGGCCGCGTTGGTTTTTC